>NZ_JAQUAL010000142.1:0-8735 GCF_028687295.1 Simplicispira sp. | reverse complement strand
GGCTTTGCACCTGCCCGAATCCGGCTGCCGCCAGCAGCGCGCGCACGCGCTCGGCCTGGTCCCAGCCGTGCTCCAGCAGCAGCCAGCCGCCCGGTGGCAAATGGGCCGGGGCCTGCGCGACGATGGCACGGATATCCTCCAGCCCGTCGGCCCCACTGGCCAGTGCTTGCAGCGGTTCGTGCGTCAGGGCCGCCAGGTGCGGGTCTTGCGCGGCAATGTAGGGCGGGTTGCTGACGATGGCATCGAACAGCCCCGCCACGCCTTGCAGCCAGTGGCCGTGCTGAAAGCGCACCGCCAGCCCCAACCGCGTGGCGTTGGCCTGGGCCACGGCCAGGGCGTCGGGGCTGGCGTCCACGGCCAGCACCTGGGCGTCGGGGCGCTGGTGTTGCAGCGCCAGGGCGATGGCGCCGCTGCCGGTGCCCAAATCGAGCAGGCGCGGTGCGCGCAGGGGCGCGATGGTTTCCAGCGCCCAGTCCACCAGGGTTTCGGTGTCGGGGCGGGGGTCGAGCACGCGGGCGTCGACGTGCAGCGGCAGACCGTAAAACGCTTTCACGCCCGTGAGGTAGGCCACCGGCTCGCCCGCAGCACGGCGCTGGCACAGGGCGCTGAAGCGCGCCAGTGCCTCGGGGGCGATGGCGTCGGTGTCGTGCGCCAGCAGCCAGGCGCGGCCTGCATCGGCGCGGCCCAGGGTGTGCAGCAGCAAGAGCTGGGCGTCGATGCGCTCCAGCCCCAGCGCGCGGGCGTGGGCCAGGGCGTGGTTCAGGTCAGACACGGGATGGACTCATTTTTTGATAGCTGCTCGCGCTGATCACACAAGGGATGGAAGCCAATTTGGCTTGAAATAGATGGTATTCACAGGCCACTGGCCTGCTCCAGCTCGGCCAGCTGCTCGGCCTCGCGGGCGTGTTGCATGGCTTGCAGCACCTCGCCCAGGTCGCCTTCCATGATGGCCAGCAGCTTGTACAGCGTCAGGTTGATGCGGTGGTCGGTCAGGCGCCCCTGCGGGAAGTTGTAGGTGCGGATGCGGTCGCTGCGGTCGCCGCTGCCGATCAGGCCCTTGCGCTCGGCGGCTTCTTTGGCGGCGCGCTCGCTGCGCTCTTTTTCCTGGATGCGCGCTTGCAGCACTTGCAGCGCCTTGGCCTTGTTGGCGTGCTGGCTGCGCCCGTCCTGGCACTCGGCCACGATGCCGGTGGGCAAATGCACTACGCGCACGGCGGAATCGGTTTTGTTGATGTGCTGGCCCCCGGCGCCGCTGGCGCGGAAGGTGTCTATGCGCAAATCCGCCGGATTCAGCTTGATGGCCTCGGTTTCATCGGGCTCGGGCATCACGGCCACGGTGCAGGCGCTGGTGTGGATGCGGCCCTGCGTCTCGGTGGCGGGCACGCGCTGCACGCGGTGGCCACCCGATTCAAAGCGCAGCTGGCCATAGGCGTTGTCGCCGATCACGCGCAGCACGATTTCTTTGTAGCCGCCCAGCTCGGACGGGCTCTCGCTGACCACCTCGGTGCGCCAGCCGGTGTTGGCGCAATAGCGCAGGTACATGCGCGCCAGATCGCCCGCAAACAGGGCAGACTCATCGCCGCCGGTGCCCGCGCGGATTTCCAGGAAGGCGTTGCGCGCGTCATCGGGGTCTTTGGGCAGCAGCAGGCGCTGCAATTCGGCCTCCAGCTGCTCTAGCTCTGCCGTGGCGCTGTCGATTTCTTCCTGCGCCATCTCGGCCATGTCGGGGTCGGCCAGCATGTCGCGGGCGCCTTCCAGGTCGGCGCTGCGCTGGCGCCAGCGCTGGTAGCGCCCGGCAATGGCGGTGACTTCGGCGTGCTCGCGCGAGAGCACGCGGTACTGGGCCATGTCGGCCATGATGTCCTCGCGCGAGAGCAGGAAGTCAAGCTCGGCCAGGCGCCGGGCGTAGCGCTCCAACTGGGTCTGGAGAAAAGGTTTCATGCAAATAGGGGGTGTTGTTTTGCTACAAAGTATGTAGCTGCTAGCGCCCGCCCCGTGGGCGCTAGAGTGGTTTTTTGCTTTGAGTGCGCAAAAACAGCCGCGTGGCCGTATCGACGGTTTGCGCGCGGGCGGCGGGGTCGCTGTTGCGTAGCTCGGCCAGGGTGCCGTGCAGCATCTTCTGGGCCACGCCGCGCGAGAGGGCGTCGAGCACGCTGTCGATGTCTTCGCCGCGCGCCAGGCGTTTTTTGGCGCGGGCGATTTCGGCGGCGCGCCAGGCGTCGGTTTGCTGCTGCAGTTGCTGGATCAGCGGCACCACACCGTGCTCGGGGTCGCGCTGCTCCATCCAGTGCATGAAGCTTTGCACGCCCGCGTCGATGATGGCTTCGGCCTGCGCCACAGCGGCCTGGCGGTGGGCCTGCGCGGTTTGCACCACGCTGGCCAGGTCATCGACGGTGTAGAGGTACACGTCCTCCAACTGCTTGACCTCAGGCTCGATGTCGCGCGGCACGGCCAAGTCCACCATGAACATGGGGCGGTGGCGGCGTTTTTTCAGGGCGCGCTCGACGGCGCCCAGGCCCACGATGGGCAGGCTGCTGGCGGTGCAGCTGACCACGATGTCAAATTCATGCAGGCGCTCGGGCAGATCGGCCAGGCGCATCACGGTGCCGCCAAAACGGGTGGCGAGCTTTTCGCCGCGCTCCAGCGTGCGGTTGGCAATCGCCAGGCTGGCGGGGTTGCGCGCGGCAAAGTGGGTGGCGCACAGCTCGATCATCTCGCCCGCACCGACAAACAGCACCCGCGTGCGCTCCAGGTCTTCAAACAGCTGGCTGGCCAGGCGCACGGCGGCAGCGGCCATGCTGATGCTGTGCGCGCCGATTTCGGTGCTGGTGCGCACCTCTTTGGCCACGGCAAAGCTGCGCTGGAAGAGTTGGTTGAGCGTGCTGCCCAGGGCGCCTGCGCTTTCGGCGGCGCGCACGGCGTCTTTCATCTGGCCGAGGATTTGCGCCTCGCCCAGCACCATGGAATCGAGCCCGCTGGCGACGCGAAAGGCGTGGCGCGCGACGGGGCCGTTTTCGAGCACGTAGGAGTGCGAGCGCAGCACGTCGGGGCTGACGCCGCCGCTGCGCGCCAGCCAGCCCAGCGTATGGTCGAGGGCCGCTTGCTCACCGGCGCAGTAAATCTCGGTGCGGTTGCAGGTGGAGATGATGGCCGACTCCACGCCGCGCGGGCTGCCCGACTGGTTCAGCGCCTGGCGCAGCCCTTGCAGCGTGGGCGCGATTTGATCCAGCGCGAACGCGAAACGACCGCGCAGGTCGAGGGGCGCGGTGGTGTGGTTGATGCCGAGGGCCCAGACTGCCATATGCCGGATTATAAAATTTGTTGCACCGCCTGCGCCGCAGGCGTCTGTACCCACCTCGAAGGGCATTCTTTTTATGGGCCTTGCGGCTGCTCTGAATCACCTGCTGAACCTGGTGGCGCCGGCTGCGGCGCTGGCGCTGCTGTTGCCATTGTGCGCCCGTGTTTTTTGGTCAAAAACGGCTGAAACGCCCGCCTGGATTGCGCAAGCAGCTATCAACTTTATAGTGGGCTGCGCGGTGTTGCTGCTGGGGCTATGGGGGTTTGGCCGCGACGGCAAGATGCTGACTTACACCGCGCTGGTGCTGGCCTGTGCCAGCAGCCAGTGGTGGCTGGTGCGGCCCGCGCGGCGTTGACGGCGTGGCCCCGGCGCTGCGCCAGCGCCGGGCGCGTTTGCCCCTGGCGCGGGTAATGGCAGCCGTGCCAGACGGCGCTTTTGTGCGCTGCACCATGCTAGGATGGCCCGCCAAGCTTCCAAGCCCGGGCGCCTGCAGACGGTGGCCTGGGCTTCGCCGACACAGGACCGCGCCATGAGCCCCACATCGCTGGACAAAAGCAAGATCAGGTTTCTTCTGCTCGAAGGCCTGCACCCCTCCGCGCTCCAGGTGCTGCAAGCCGCTGGCTACAGCAACATCGAATCCCTGAGCGGCGCCCTGCCGCAGGCCGAACTCATAGAGCGCCTGGCCGACGTGCATTTCATTGGTATCCGCTCACGCACCCAGCTCAATGCCGAGGTGCTGGCCCACGCGCCCAAGCTGGTGGCCATCGGCTGCTTCTGCATCGGCACCAACCAAGTCGATTTACAGGCCGCCCAGGAGCACGGCATTGCCGTGTTCAATGCGCCGTATTCCAACACCCGCTCCGTGGCCGAGCTGGTGCTGGCCGAGGCCATCTTGCTGCTGCGCGGCGTGCCCGAGAAAAACGCCGTGGCGCACCGCGGCGGCTGGCTCAAGTCGGCCGACAACGCCTATGAGATTCGCGGCAAGACGCTGGGCATCGTGGGCTACGGCTCGATTGGCACGCAGCTGTCGGTGCTGGCCGAGGGCCTGGGCATGAACGTGCTGTTCCATGACGTGGTGGCCAAGCTGCCGCTGGGCAACGCGCGCCAGGCCGCCAACCTGAACGAGCTGCTGGCTGCCAGCGACATCGTGACCCTGCACGTGCCCGAGTTGCCGTCCACGCAATGGATGATCGGCGCGCCCGAGATCGCCGCCATGAAGCCCGGCGCCATCCTCATCAATGCCTCGCGCGGCACGGTGGTGCAGATTGAGCCGCTGGCCGATGCCCTGCGCGCCAAAAAGCTGCTGGGTGCGGCGGTGGATGTGTTCCCGGTCGAGCCGCGCAGCAACCAGGACGAGTTTGTCTCGCCCCTGCGCGGCCTTGATAACGTCATCCTCACGCCGCACATTGGCGGCTCCACGCTGGAGGCACAGGCCAACATCGGGCTGGAGGTGGCCGACAAGCTCGTCAAATACAGCGACAACGGCACCACCACGTCGTCGGTCAACTTCCCTGAGGTGGCGCTGCCCGCGCAGCGCGGCAAGCACCGCATCCTGCACGTACACCGCAACGTGCCGGGGGTCATGTCCGAGATCAACCGCGTGTTCTCCGACAACCAGATCAACGTGGCCGCGCAGTACCTGCAAACCAACGAGCGCATCGGCTACGTGGTGATCGACATTGACGCCGCCTCGTCCGCGCTGGCGCTGGAAAAACTGGCGCAGATTCCTGCCACCTTGCGTTGTCGCGTGCTGTTTTGAGTGCCGGGGGCGTGTGCGCTGCGCGGGCTGCTGTCATGCAGGCGCGGCGCTGATTGCCTAGAATTCGTCCCCCCATTTCCTGTAACAGGGCGTGTTGCCCTTACTCCCCCTTTTCCACCGCTTCCCCCATGAATGCTCCCACCACGTTGGCCGTCCTGATGGCGCAGACCCCCGAGCCCGTGCGACTGCGCGAGATTCCCTACAACTACACCAGCTTCTCCGACCGCGAGATCACCATCCGCCTGCTGGGCGAGCGCGCCTGGGACGTGTTGCAGCAACTGCGCCTGGAGCGCCACACGGGCCGTTCGGCGCGCATGCTCTACGAGGTGATGGGCGACATCTGGGTGGTGCAGCGCAACCCGTATCTGCAAGACGACCTGCTGGACAACCCCGACCGGCGCAAGCTCCTGGTGCAGGCGCTGGAGCACCGCCTGGGCGAAGTGCAAAAGCGCCGCACCCCCGACGACGATGCCGCGCGCGACGCCCTGGTGGGCGAGCTGCTCCAGGCCGCATCGCAGGCCGTGCGCCAGTTCGACGCCGCCTTTGACCAGATCACGCAGCTGCGCCGCCAGGTGCGCCGCACGCTGGCGCGCCTGACGGCCAAGGACAACATCAAGTTCGATGGCCTCTCGCGCGTGAGCCATGTGACGGACGCCACCGACTGGCGCGTCGAGTACCCCTTCGTCGTGCTCACCCCCGACACTGAGACGGAAATGGCCGGTCTGGTCAAAGCCTGTATCGAGCTGGAGCTGACCATCATCCCGCGCGGCGGCGGCACCGGCTACACCGGCGGCGCCATTCCGCTGACGTGGAAGAGCGTGGTCATCAACACCGAAAAGCTCGAAGCCATGACCGAGGTGGAGATGCGCAAGCTTCCTGGCGTGGACCGCGAAGTGGGCACCATCTGGACGGAAGCGGGCGTGGTCACCCAGCGCGTGGCCGATGCCGCCGAGCGCGCAGGCTTTGTGTTTGCCGTGGACCCCACCAGCGCCGAGGCTTCCTGCGTGGGCGGCAACATCGCCATGAACGCCGGTGGCAAAAAAGCCGTGCTCTGGGGCACGGCGCTGGACAACCTGGCCAGCTGGCGCATGGTCACGCCGCAGGCCCAGTGGCTGGAGGTCACGCGCATCGGCCACAACCTGGGCAAGATCCACGACGTGGACATGGCCAGCTTTGAGCTGAACTACTACGAGGCCGACGGCAAAACCTTCATCCGCACCGAGCGTCTGGACATTCCGGGCAAAACCTTCCGCAAAGAGGGCCTGGGCAAGGACGTGACCGACAAGTTTCTGGCGGGCCTGCCCGGCATCCAGAAAGAAGGCTGCGACGGGCTGATTACGAGCGCGCGCTGGGTGGTACACCGCATGCCCGCGCACACGCGCACCGTGTGCCTGGAGTTCTTCGGCAACGCCAAAGACGCCGTGCCCAGCATCGTCGAGATCAAGGACTTCATGTTCGCCGAGCAAAAGCGCAGTGGCGTGCTGCTGGCCGGGCTGGAGCACCTGGACGACCGCTACCTCAAAGCCGTGGGCTACACCACCAAGAGCAAAAAGCACGGCGGCCTGCCCAAGATGGTGCTGTTTGGCGACATCGCGGGCGACAACGCCGACGACGTGGCCCGCGTCACCAGCGAGGTGGTGCGCATTGCCAACTCGCGCCGTGGCGAAGGCTTTATCGCCATCAGCCCCGAGGCGCGCAAAAAGTTCTGGCTCGACCGCAAAAAGACGGCGGCCATCAGCCGCCACACCAACGCCTTCAAGATCAACGAAGACGTGGTGATCCCGCTGCCGCGCATGGCCGAATACACCGACGGCATCGAGCGCATCAACATCGAACTCTCGCTGCGCAACAAAATCAAGCTGTGCGATGAGCTGACGGCCTTTCTCACGCGCGGCAACCTGCCGCTGGGGCCGCAGGGCGCCGCCGATCTGGAGGCGCCATCGCCCGAGCTGCTGGCCGAGCGCGTGGCCCAGGCGCTGGCCGTGGTGGCCGACGCCCGCCAGCTCTGGGCGCTGTGGCTGCATGACATCGAAACGCTGTTTACCCAGTTGCAAGACCACAGCCTGCGCGCCAGCTGGAAGACGCAGATCCGCAAGCCGCTGACCGACATTTTTTCGGGCGCCGCCTTTGCGCCGCTGCTGGCCGAGTGCAGCACCATCCACCAGCGCGTGCTCAAGGGCCGCGTCTGGGTGGCCCTGCACATGCACGCGGGCGACGGCAACGTCCACACCAACCTGCCCGTCAACAGCGACGACTACGACATGCTGCAAACCGCCCACGAAGCCGTGGGCCGCATCATGGTTCTGGCGCGCAGCCTGGACGGCGTGATCTCGGGCGAGCACGGCATCGGCATCACCAAGCTCGAATACCTGACCGACGAAGAGCTGCGCCCGTTTGCCCAGTACAAGCAAAAAGTAGACCCCGAAGGGCGCTTCAACAAAGGAAAATTGCTACGAAATCAGGAGCTTAAAGCGCCCGGTGGTCGGGCGCCAGAGGCCGATTTGGTGCAAAAAAACCAGCTCTACGCTGATTTGACCAACGCCTACACCCCCAGCTTTGGCCTGATGGGCCACGAGTCGCTGATCATGCAGCAAAGCGACATCGGCGCCATTGCCGATTCGGTCAAAGACTGCCTGCGCTGCGGCAAGTGCAAACCCGTGTGCAGCACGCACGTGCCGCGCGCCAATTTGCTCTACAGCCCGCGCAACAAGATTTTGGCCACCTCGCTGCTGGTGGAAGCCTTTTTGTACGAAGAGCAAACGCGCCGGGGCATCTCGATCCGCCACTGGCAAGAGTTTGAGGACGTGGCCGACCACTGCACCGTGTGCCACAAATGCCTCACGCCCTGCCCGGTGAAGATCGACTTTGGCGACGTGACCATGAACATGCGCAACCTGCTGCGCAAGATGGGCAAAAAGACCTTCCGCCCTGGCAATGCGCTGGCCATGACCATGCTCAACGCCACCAACCCCGACACCATCAAGCTGCTGCGCTCGGCCATGGTGGGCGTGGGCTTCAAGGCCCAGCGCCTGGCCGTGGATTTGTTGCGCAAAGTGGGCCGCAAGCAAACCGCCAAACCCCCGGCCACGGTGGGCACACCGCCCATCAAGGAGCAGGTGATTCACTTCATCAACAAGAAGTTGCCCGGTGGCCTGCCCAAGCAAACCGCGCGCGCGCTGCTGGACATTGAAGACCGCAACTACGTGCCCATCATCCGCAACCCGCAGGCCACCACGGCGGAGACGGAGGCGGTGTTTTACTTTCCCGGCTGCGGCTCCGAGCGGCTGTTCAGCCAGGTGGGCCTGGCCACGCAGGCCATGCTGTGGCATGCGGGCGTGCAGACCGTGCTGCCACCGGGCTATTTGTGCTGCGGCTACCCGCAGCGCGGCTCGGGCCAGTTCGACAAGGCCGAGAAGATGATCACCGACAACCGGGTGCTGTTCCACCGCGTGGCCAACACGCTCAACTACCTGGACATCAAAACCGTGGTGGTCAGCTGCGGCACCTGCTACGACCAGCTCCAGGGCTACGAGTTTGACCAGATATTCCCCGGCTGCCGCATCATCGACATCCACGAGTTTTTGCTCGAAAAAGGCATCACCCTGCCCGCAGGCCAGGGCGGCTACCTGTACCACGAACCCTGCCACAACCCCATGAAGTTGCAGGACTCGATGAAGA
>NZ_JAQUAL010000141.1:0-8867 GCF_028687295.1 Simplicispira sp. | reverse complement strand
CGGTTCAGGCGTGGGTCGCCCAGCTCTATCGTCTTGAACTCATCTGCCAGTGCCACCGCCGCCTCCTTGTGTGCTTACCCAGACAGGTTGCAGTTTAGGGGCCGGGGGACTTGTGTGTAATGGGATGAGCCAAGCCCACTCCGCCACCGAACTGGGCTCGGGCGTTCAATATGAATTGATATCGCACTGGAGCAAAGAAAAGCTCAACGAGATACTGAAAACAGATTTTCCAAAGTTTTCTGGTGTTCCCGTCAATTATGGCCAGGCAAACAACGGCATCAAACTCTACCGGGTGACATACAGGTCGGTCATTCCTGAGCGGGCCAACAAATCCATCCAGACCAGCGGCCTGGTGGCTATTCCAGACAACGCAGAAACCCTGAAAAACCGCGCCCTTCCGGTGCTATCGTACCAGCATGGCACGGTGTATGGAAAAAACGAAGTACCCTCCGTTCCAAACGAATCGCCCGAAACACAGCTGATGCTGGCGCAATTTGGCGGACAGGGTTATGTGGTGATTGGCGCCGATTATTTTGGCATGGGCAGCGCCCCTGAACCCGAAGGCTACATGGTCAAGGCCAGCCACCAGCAGGCCAGTTATGACATGCTTTTGGCAAGCCAGTCTGTGCTGAACCACCTGAAAGTCAACACCAACCAGTTGTTTCTCTCAGGTTGGTCGCAAGGGGGCTTTGTCACCATGGCGTTTCTGGAGAAGCTGGAAAAAGAAGGCATCCCAGTCAGTGCCGCGGCCACTGCCAGCGCGCCACTGGATGTGTTTGCCATGCTCAATGGCTTTTTGAACTACCCACGCGCCATTGATGCCAACTGGATCAATTCCACCATCATTCTCTCGGCATTTGCCTTTGAAAATTATTACAACGTGCCGGGAATGGCCAAATCCGTTCTCAACGACGAATATTACGAAATATCCAAAAAAGCCTACCTGCGCGAAAAAATCAATCCCGAGAATATCCCCACCGATTTGCGCAAGCTGGTGCGGCCCGAGTATTTTGACCATCGATTCTTTGCCGCATCACCATATGGCCGCTTGCTGAAAGACACCACAGCCTACAGCTGGATATACCAAAGCCCGGTTCGCAATTACTATGGCGAATCGGACGAGGCCATTCCTGTGGGCATCGGCAAAATGGCCATGACCTACCAGCAATCGATTGGCAATGGCAACCCGAATGTCATTGCCATTTCCACGGGCAAAACCTCCCACCGGGGCACCTATGCGATGGCCGCGCCAGAGTGGAAAAAGTGGTTTGATTCGCTGGTGAAAAAATAATGCTCCTGCGCGCGGCCCGTGCTGCGGACTACGGAGACGCCGATGGCGCCTCGGTGGCCGCTGCGGCTGCGTGCCGCCGATCTGGCCATCGCCATATGGTCAAAGTGGCCTCCAACCCTTGCTGGATGGGCGCAAGCAGCTATCTTTTTTGATTATTCGGGGCGGATTTTTTCGGCAGCGCCATCCTGCGGCGCAGCCCCGGCGCCATGCACCTTGGCAAAGGTCAGGATGACCTCGCGGATCAGCTTGCGTTGGGGAATGGGCAGCTTCAAAAAAGCCTCAAAAATATCCCGATCCTAGTAGCCCACCCCGCTGTCCCAGCGAGCACGGCGCTGCTCTACCTTGCGTTGGATTTCATCGCCAAAGTTCAGTTGCTGGGGCGGCACGCCCAGCCACTCGGCCAGCACCAAGAGCTTTTCGTGTGTGGGCAATGTCTCGCCGCGCAACCAGCGGCGCACGCCGTGCAACGTCATGGGCTTGCCCCAGTAGCGCGTATTGAACTCCCGCTCCAACACCGACGGCTTCGGCTCGTATCCCGCTGCTGTCATCGCGTCACGTAACCGGTTCGCAAACATATTTTTTGCGTTTTGCATGTAGTTACGCTATTCGGAGCCTTTCTCATCGAAGAAACATCCCTGTATAGTTACCAAAATTACGTAACTATTGATTACGTAGGTAGCTTGCTGTGCCAAGGAATGCGAGTGCCTCAAGGCTCAAGCCACTGCTCAAAATTTTGCAAAATCAATCTGATTGATTTTGATGATTTAAAAAATTAATAGGAAACAGAATTGCGATATATTTTTTTACTCGCATCCCTCTTTTGCGCTGCAGCAGCGGCACAGCCCGCATTGAAAGTTTCAGAAGCTGTTTGGCAGAGAATTTCTGTGGATGAGCGTGCAGCTATTCAACAGAGATATTTAGTTGAAACTGTTGGATCAGAAAGTTTTGGAATTATTATTGATAATCAAGGAGCTGATCGTTCTACGCCAGGTACTAACAGTGGCGCTCTGCTCGGTGAATCCATTGCAAGCGCAAGCTATATCGATAAAGCATTGGGCAATGGAAATTACTCTGCCAAAAATCACTTAGGCGTCATGCTCCTTGGGGGATTGCTTGGAGCTGCACTAGATAGCAAGCCGCAATCTCAGTACCAGTTCCGATATGCCATTCGGCTTGGAACGGGCGGGGTGGTGTATCAAGACACTTTTTCATCCGAGCCTTTTAGGCATCCAGTCGGTGTATGCGTTTTTCTGCCATCGGTAAGCATTGCGCCAGAACAGCATCTTTGCACTCAAACCGTCGAGTCTTTCCGAGGGGCTCACATTCAGAATGCACAGCCTGACCCCACGTCTTCGCACCCAAGTGCATCAGTAACAAGCACTGCACGCTCAATACCTTCTGATCTTGGCAGTAACAGTGAATCAACAGAGTTTGTTTACTGCAAAGTTAGCACCCTCGCACCCGTGAAAACTTCACCGGAAAAGTGCAAAATTATTAATGGAGTTATATTAAATGATTAAATCTATTGCCACAGTTGGATTGGCGCTTTTTCTCTCGGGATGTGCTGCAACATACACATTGGGAACCAAGAAATTTGATAATGAGCAGGCATTTCAAGCAGCCGTCGAAGATGAGCGGACTCAGGCACTTTCTCAAGTGCAGAAATTGCCAGGACCGCTGACAAAAAAGAAACTTATTGCGGCATTGCCAAGCGAACAGGCTCTTTATGCGGAAAATTCACGCAGGCATACTGCTGTCACAGGAAAGCCGCTAATGGGAATTGGTATTGAGCAAAATAATAATATGTCAAAATTTGCTTATAAGATGACAAAGGTTTTCTTTGATGGAGTTCAGAAGCGCGGAATTTATTCCAGCGTTGAAATTCGTGACATGCCGAGCATGGCGGTATCCATCGAGCCTTCACAAGAATATGATGTGCTTTATTTCACGGAGCCTTCGGTGGGCTCTGGTCAATATTTTTATGCTTCAGCAAAGCACGGCAAGCAAGTTTTTGCTTATGACAGATCTGGAGAGGGCGTCACAGCAAAAGTTAATGCTTTTATCGAGGCAGCCCAAGTACAAGCCATCAAGGAATAAATTTTTATAGACTTGGCCTGAATGCCAAAAAAATAGTGGCGCGCTGCGCGTAGTGGGCGTGTTTGGCTTTGAGGCCAAGGTGGTTTTAGCCGTTGACGCTATTTGAAAAGTCCATCACGTCGCGTTATTGCTGCGAGTATTTTTGGAAAAAGCCAATGCTGCCAACTCGCGCTTGCTGGCCCGCAGTTCAATTTCTTGCTGTGTCAGGCGGCGCGGCTCTGGGTATTTGCCGACCAGTTCACACAGCTTTCGCGCGCCAGTTCCTCTGGCGTAGAAGGGCGCGGCTGCGTGGCTTTGATGTCGTAGTCGGCTTGCAAATTCAACCAGTACTGAGGGCTTTGCCCAAAGGCCCGGCCCAGGCGCAGTGCCATTTCTGCCGTGACCGGGCGTTCCCCGCGCACCAGCTGCGCGATGCGCATGGCAGACACCCCGAGCAACTTGGCGAAGGCCGCTCGCGTCAGGCCCAACTCGTCCAGGATTTCGCGCAGAAATTCGCCGGGGTGGATGGCGGGCAGGCCAGACACGCCAAAACCAATGCCACAGGGCCTGCTATTAGCCACGTGCTTGATGGCGCACGTAGTTTTCAGGAAAGCGCTGTGCCATCTCCTGTTTGCTCTGCCTCAGCAATGCGATCTCGGATGGTGTCAGCCGTCTCGGTTCGGGTGAGGTACCGAGCTTCTGATTCAGTAAGCGCGTCGAAGGTGTGAGCGAAATGTCCGATCCACCAGTTTTCAAGTTCTGTTCCATGTTTTTCCCTCAGTGCTTGCAAAGTTTGGGGCAGCGGCGTTAATTTGGCCGAATAGGGCTTTCCTGTCAGCGCTACCGCTGCTACCACGCACCCGCCGTTGGATTCGATATGGCCCTTCAAGTTCGCCAAGGTGCCGCCCATGCCCACAAAGTCATCCACCAGCACGTATTCGCAACCGGCCTTCACCGGGCCTTGAAATTCGGCTTGGCGCGCCATACGCCAGAAACCCTTGGCGCTGGTATGCCCCACCACATTGACCTGAACAATGCCTGTATCCACAGGCCAGCCAAGCACTTTCCCCAGCAACTCGGCAAAAACTTCAGGAATCGCATTGATGCCTTGGCGCTCAACGGCGTGGGCACTGACCAGCGTTGGTGTGCGCACGCCAAGCAATTCCTCCAGAGCGTGCGTTTTTTCCAAGCTGAATGTATCCACCACCAGATCGGTGGCGGCATCGTCGTCACCCGATTTCGCAGCTTTGTAGGCCGGGTGCTGTTTGACGGCAGATTCTGTCGCGTGAATCACGACATCAGGAAACGTGCCCCATGCGGTGCGAGGTGGGTGAAAGGTGACAGGCATGGTCAGAATTCTCCCACCACGGCGCACCTGCCGCTGCGGTGGTTTGGCAAGGGTGTGGTGGCAGCGCGCAGCGGGCTGAAGTTTCACCCCGGGCAGAAGCAGGCCATCCTGAACGCCATCGTGGCGCACGAGGTGCTGGGCGCGGCATCGCTACAGGCGATTTCGCTGTGATTTTTGAGGTAAAAACAGCCTCCAGCCCTTGCATGGCTTGCGCTGGCAGCTCTCATTTTTGAAGCACCCTGGGGCCAGCCCTCTACCGACTCAGCGCGGCTGAAAGGCAATCAGCGCCATACCCAGCAGGGCGACGGCCACACCGGCCACGTCCCAGGCAGAAGGGCGCACGCCGTCCACCGCCCACAGCCAGACGATGGCGGCGCCGATGTACACACCGCCATAGGCGGCATAGACCCGGCCCGAGGCAGTGTCGTGCAGGCTCAAGAGCCAGGCAAACAGCGCCAGGCTGGCCGCTGCGGGCAGCAGCAGCCACACCGGGCCGTGCTGGCGCAGCCACAGATACGGCAGGTAACAGCCGACGATTTCGGCCAGCGCGGTGGCCAGGTAGAGCAAAAAGGTTTTCACGCCGCCGTGCCGACGACCGTGCTGGTGCTGCCGTTGGGCTGTGCCGCCGCCGGGGCCACACGCAGCGGGATGGTGACAGGGCCATCGTTGACCAGATGCACCTGCATATCGGCGGCAAACTCGCCCGTGGCTACCACCGGGTGGGCGGCGCGGGCCTGGGCGACCAGGTAGTCGTACAGGCGGCGGCCCTCATCGGGGGCGGCGGCCTGGGTGAAGCTGGGGCGGTTGCCGCTGCGGGTGTCGGCGGCCAGCGTGAACTGGCTCACCAGCAGCAGGCCACCGGCGCTGCCCTGGCCGTCCAGGTCTTGCACGCTGCGGTTCATCTTGCCAGCGCCGTCGCTGAAGATGCGCAGCTTGAGCAGTTTGGCCAGCAGTTTGTCGGCCTCTTTGTCGGTATCGCCGCGCTCGGCGCAAACCAGCACCAACAAGCCCGCGCCAATCTGCCCCACCACCTGCCCCGCCACTTCGACGCGCGCCTGGCGCACACGCTGCAACACACTGATCATTCGTCACTCCTTCCAAGGCGGGCGATTACACCAGACCGCACGACGCGGCCCACCACCCTGCATGGGCACGGCGAGCGATGGCATCGGCTGCGCAGCGCTGGCACTGGTAAGCACCCGCATGGTCAGAGAGGGGCTTTCTCTCTACAGTGGGGGTGCAGCGCCGTCATCGTTGCGCTGCCTACCCGCCAACGGAGAACCTTCCATGCCACACCCCATCCTCCAGACCTCGGCCCTGGCCCTTGCACTGATGGCCACTGCTGCCAGCGCCCAGTCCGTGCGCACCGAGCAAAACATCTCGCTCGATTTGGCCAACCAGATTGCCGCCCACACGGTGGCCGCCTGCGCGGCCAACGGTTATGCCGTCACGGCCACCGTCGTGGACCGCGCGGGCACCGTGCGCGCCGTGCAGCGCGCCGACCATGCGGGCCCGCACACGCTCGATGCCAGCCGCCTGAAGGCTTACACCTCGGCCTCGGCCAAGAACACCACGCTGGCCATGATGGAGGGCGCACAAAAGAACCCTGCCGCCGCCAACCTGGTGCATATCCCGGGCTACCTGCTGCTGGGCGGTGGCGTGCCGGTGAAGGTGGGCAATGAAGTGATCGGCGCCGTCGGTGTAGGGGGCGCGCCAGGCGGGCATCTGGATGAGCAGTGCGCCATGGCAGCCCTGGCCAAGGTACAAGAACAGCTCAAGTAAACCGCTGCGGGGCGCCGACGTGTTCACGCGGCGGCAGCCTCTGCTATTGCTATTGCTATTGCTATTGATTCAATAGCTGCTCGCGCTTGATCTGCGGGCGCTGAAGGCACTTTGGATGCCTATTCCAGCGCTGCCAAGCCGTCAATCCGTGACCAGCCGTGCCTTGACGCTCTTGCCTTTGACGCGCCCGCTGTTGAGCCGCTGCACCACCTGCGGCGCAATGCTGCGCTCTACGGCCACGTAGGTGGAGAACTCGTTGACGTTGATCTTGCCCACCTGTTCGCGCGTGTAGCCCATGTCGCCGGTGAGGGCGCCCAGCACGTCACCGGCGCGGATTTTTTCCTTGCGCCCGCCAATGATTTGCACCGTGGCCATGGGCGGCACCAGCGGGCCGCTGCCGGTGGGGGTGAGTTCGCTCAGGGGGCTCCATGCCGATTCACGCCCTTGCAGCACCTCGATTTTGCCGACGCTGCCCATCTCGTCCATGCTGGCCAGATTCAGCGCCAGCCCCTCGGCATCGCCCCGGCCCGTGCGGCCAATGCGGTGGATATGCACTTCGGGGTCGGGCGTGACATCGACGTTGATGACAGCAGCCAGGTTGGCAATGTCGAGGCCGCGCGCGGCCACGTCGGTGGCCACCAGCACCGAGCAGCTGCGGTTGGCAAACTGCACCAGCACCTGGTCGCGCTCGCGCTGCTCCAGTTCGCCGTACAGGGCCAGCGCGCTGACGCCCTGGGCTTGCAGCACGGCCACCAGATCGCGGCATTGCTGCTTGGTGTTGCAAAAGGCCAGCGCGCTTTCAGGGCGAAAGTGGTTCAGCAGCAGGCCCACGGCGTGCAGGCGCTCGCTGTTCTTGACCTCGTACCAGCGCTGCTCAATCTTGCCCGCGCTGTGCTGCGCCTGCACGGTGATTTGCTGCGGGTTGCGCATGAACTGCTGGCTGAGCTTGGCAATGCCTTCGGGGTAGGTGGCCGAGAACAGCAGCGTCTGGCGCTCTTTGGGGCACTGGCGCGCCACGGTGGCGATGTCGTCAAAAAAGCCCATGTCGAGCATGCGGTCGGCCTCGTCCAGCACCAGGGTGTTGAGCTGGTCGAGGGCAAAGTTTTGCCGCTCCAGATGGTCCATGATGCGGCCCGGCGTGCCCACCACAATGTGCGCGCCGTGCGACAGGCTTTGCGCCTGGCCGCGCAGCGGCACGCCGCCGCACAGGGTGACGACCTTGATGTTCTCTTCGGCGCGCGCCAGGCGGCGGATCTCCGCGCTGACCTGGTCGGCCAGCTCGCGCGTGGGGCACAGCACCAGCGCCTGCACGCCAAAGCAGCGCGGGTTCAGCCGCGCCAGCAGCGCCAGGCCAAAGGCCGCCGTTTTGCCGCTGCCAGTGCTGGCCTGGGCAATCAGGTCTTTGCCCAGCAAAGCGGGGGGCAGGCTGGCGGCCTGGATGGGGGTCATGCTGGTGTAGCCCAGCTGTTGCAAGTTCGAGAGTTGGGCGGGGCTCAGGGCCAGCGCGCTGAAATCAGTGCTGGCTTGGGGGGTTTGGGATGTCATGGCCGCGATTATCCGGCGCGGCCACCCAGCGACCACCGCGCTGCGGCTATTGCAAGGCCAGCACGCCCACAAAGGCCAGTGTGTGCGCCACGATGCCTGGCGCTGCGGCCAACGCATAACGCCAGCCGCCGCTGAGCAGGGCCACGGCGCATTTGCTGCACGCATGCACCAGCATGGCCACCATCAGGGTGAACTTGACAGCAGGCGCCTCGGCGCTGCCGGGCAGGCCCTGCACCAGCACGGCGGCAGTGGCGGCGTGGGCATCGACCAGCGAGGCCAGCAAAGTGCCCACCAGCATGCCCGCATCGCCCTGCCACAGCGTGAGCGCATGCACGCCCACCTGGATGCCGGTGAGCAGGCCAGCAATCAGCACGGCATCGCGCAGCTTGAACATGGGGGCATTGGGCAGTACGGGGGCGGGGGCGGCATCGTCACTATCGGCCACGCCGGGGCCGGTCGCGGTGGCGCCTGTGCCCTGGGGCGAGCGCCCCTGTGCCCGCTTGCGCCCACTCCACCAGCCCCACGCTGCCGCCGCAGCAGCACCGGCCATGGCGGGCAGCCACAGGGGCCGCAGCCACTGCGGCTGCACGGCGGCGGCCACCACCAGAATCTGCACCATGGTGGCGGTGCATGACAGCACGGCGGCGGCGGCATGCAGGCGCACCACGCCCTGGCCAGCGCGCACCTCCATGCCCAGGCTGGCGATGGTGGCCGTGCTGGAAACAAACCCCGAGGCCAGCGCCGACAGCGCCATGGCATTGCGCGCCTGCATCAGCCGCTTGCCCACATGCGCCAGCGACTGGATCACCAGCAGCACAATCACCA
>NZ_JAQUAL010000140.1:0-8871 GCF_028687295.1 Simplicispira sp. | reverse complement strand
CAGCAGGTCTTTGATGCGTTCCCATTGGCTATCGGTGAGGGCGTATCTCTTGGTCATGCACACCCAGGTGGGTACTGAGCAGCAGCCTTCAAGTTTCAGGGGCTATTTGATTGATGACACGCCCTACACAGTGGCAAACGGCTGCTGTAGCAGCGCCCCAAAAAAGACAAGGCGTGCTAGACAAGCCACACGGCCAGAATATGACATTACTGGATACAAAACAGACATCGACGTATCGTTTTATGCCAAGCACCTTGCTGGGCACAGCACAGCAAAGTTGCTGCCACAGGTCAGACAACACCTTGCTTGCAGCAGCAACGGCCCCGCTACCATCGACCACTTATGCACGAACACATCGCATCACAGGCCATTGAGGCCCTTTTGGAAAGCTTTCGCCAGAAAAGCCGCATACAAGCCAGCTCACTCATCACGTCCGTCTTTGGTGATGCCATCCTGCCCCGGGGGGGAAGGGTCTGGCTGGGCAGCCTGATCAAGCTGCTACAGCCCCTGGACATCAACGAGCGGCTGGTACGCACCACGGTCTTCCGGCTGGTCAAAGATGAATGGCTGCAAACCGAGGCCATGGGGCGGCGTACCGACTACATGCTCACGCCCTCGGGGCAGCGGCGGTTTGAAGAGGCCTCGCGGCAGATTTACGCCGCCGAACCACCCCAGTGGGACCGGCGTTGGCGCCTGATCATGGTGGTGGGCGAGTTAGAGCCGCGCCAGCGCGATCGCCTGCGCCAAGCGCTGTACTGGCAGGGGTTTGGCGATACCGGATCGGGCTGCTTCATCCACCCCAGTGCCGAACTGGGCGTGGCCCTGGACGCGCTGGCCGCCGATGGCATGGCCGAGCTGCTGCCGCAGTTGCTCCCCTTGGTGGCTATCAACCCCAAATTCAGCCCCTGCGCCGATGACGCCAGTCTGGTGCAGCGCGCCTGGAACCTGGACGAGCTGGCCGCCGCCTACAGCAGCTTTGTGGCGCGCTACCAGCCCATTCTGGATGCGCTGCGGCAAGAGCCCAGCGACAGCGTGGATGAAGAGCTTGCCTGCCTGGCGCGCATTTTGTTGATCCACGACTTTCGCCGCTTCTTGCTGCGCGACCCGGAGTTGCCCGAAGTGCTGCTGCCCGCAGGCTGGCCCGGCAACCAGGCCCGCCTGCTGTGCAAGGAAATTTACCGGCGCCTGCTCACGCCCTCAGAGCGGCATCTGGACCAATGCCTGCAACTGGCCAACGGCGAGATGCCCCGCGCCTCCAGCCTGCTGCTGCGCCGCTTCCAGATTGAAGACAGCCTGTAAAAACGTGTTCACGGTCTTGCCGGAGGCCCCGTGTTGGGCGCGGCACCACGGCGCGCGCACCTGGAGCACCAGAGCGCTACGCCCCCCAGACCACGTCGTTGTCCTCGGCCGCACTGCGCCGCAGCATCTCGATGAACGGTGCTGCGCGCTGGCGCAGGCGCACCGCATCGGACTGCGCGTCCTCCTCGCCCTCGGCAGACAGGCCTTCGGCCTCGCGATCAGCACGGGCCTGGGCGATGCGCTGCTCTTCGGCGGCCACGGCAGCTTCCAGGGCGCTGATGGCCGCCGGAATTTGCGCTGCCGTCACGATGCCGCGGGCAGCGGGCTCCTTGCCGATGATTTGCAACAGACGGCGCCCCTGGGGCTCCAGCAATATCAGGTCGGCGGTGGAGCGGGATTTGAACTTGTAGAGCATGGAGAGTCCTTCCGTGTGCGAGTCACTGCGGTGCAAAGGATACGCCGACGGCACCGCGCACGACGCCCTGCACCAGCCCCACTGCGGCAACGGCCACCGGACGGGTGGCCTGGCGGCTTGGCCGCACCAGCAGTAACAGGACGCAGGGCCAGGTGTTTGCGGGCACCCTGGCAACGCCATGATTTGAAGCCAAAAACGGCTCTAACGCCCGCCAATACAGCGCAAGCAGCTATCAAAAACAAAGCACTTCATGCACCCCACCAGCGCCGCGCAGGCACCCCGGTTTTATGATGCACGCCCCGCACCTTGCGCGCCGCTCCCTCTGAAAGACCCTCCCATGGCCGACATCCATATCCACCGCCCCCACCAACTGGGCCTGCCCGAGGCGCGCAAGATTGCGCTGCGCTGGGCAGAAAAAGCAGAGCAAAAATTCGACATGGCGTGCGCCTACGAAGAGGGCGAGACGCAAGACACCGTGCACTTCAGCCGTGCAGGCATCAAGGGCACGTTACAGGTACATGCCGACCAGTTCACGTTTGCCGCTGAGCTGGGCTTTTTGTTTGGCGCCTTCAAGCACCGCATCGAGGCAGAGCTTGGGGCGCAGTTTGATGCCCTGCTGGCCCCCGGCACCAGCGCCCAAGCCTGAAGTTCCCCGGCCTACTCCAGCGCAGCAATCAGGTCGATGTACTGCTGCTGGGCCGCATCCGCAGCGGTGCCCTTGAGCTTGTCCCAGGCCTCCCACTTGGCACGGCCCACGATGTCGGAAAAACCAGGTTTCTTCTCGGTGTTGTCGCCCGCAGTGGCCTGCTTGTACAGGGCATAAATCTTCAATAGCGTGGCGTTGTCCGGGCGCTCGCTGAGGTTTTTGGACTGGGCCACAGCGGCCTCAAAAGTGGCGTTCAGATCGGCCATGAAGAATGCTCCTGGGTGTTTTTCTGGATGGGGGAAACAACGGGGGCCACAACAGCCCCCTGCGCGGTAATCTTACGGCCAGCACCGTGCCTCTGGCGGTGCCATCCCTAGAGGCACCTGCCCAAAACCACCGCACACAAATCTGCCCTATGGTGACCCCATCTTCCCTGCGCCCCTCCCCACGCCCTTCTCCACGCACCTCTGCTGGCAGCACCAGCGCCAGCCCCCGCGCGCCACGCAAAGCCAAGCACACAGGGGCCAGCGCAGCGCAGCCCCTGCCCCACGAGCGCATGCGCAAGGTCGATACCGCCTGGCTGCGCATGGACTCGCCCAGCAACCTGATGATGATCAACGGCGTCTGGTGCGTCTCGCCCGGCATCAGCCTGCAAGCGCTGCGTGAGCGCGCCAGCGAGCGCCTGCTGCAATACCCGCGTTTCCGGCAATGCGCGGTCGAAGACGCTACGGGCGCATCCTGGGTGGACGATGCGCAGTTCGACATCACCGCCCACGTCGTGCCCACCACTTTGGCGCTGCGCACCGGTCAAAGCCCACAGGCGGCGCTGCAAGAGCGTGTAGGTGCGCTGGCCATGCAGCCCCTGGACCGCCAGCGCCCGCTGTGGCAGTTTCACCTGATCGAGGATTTTGTCGGTGACGATGGCCAACCCGCCAGCGCACTGATTTTGCGCATACACCACTGCATTGCCGACGGCATTGCGCTGATTGCCGTCGCCCTGTCGCTGGTCGATGGCAGTGCCCAGCCGCCCCGGCGCGCGCAGGCAGCCCCCGCCGCAGCCGCCCTGTCCGCCCACACGCTGGAGGCCCTGGCCACGCGGGCCGCGCAGACGCTGGGCAGTGCGGGCGACTGCGCCGCCCAGTCACTGCAATGGCTGCTCCAGCCAGAAAAAATCCTGTCCACGGGTCTGGCGGGGTCGCACAACGCGGCACACCTGGCCCAGCAACTGGTTCGTGATGCGGCTGCACTGGCGTTTTTGCCCGATGACTCCCCCACGCAGCTCAAAGGCACGCCGGGCACCACCAAGCGCGTGGCCTGGTGCCCGCCCATTGCGCTGGACGAGGTCAAAGCGATTGGCCGGGCGCTGAACTGCTCGGTCAACGATGTGCTGATGTCGTGCGTGGCGGGTGCGCTGGGCAGCTACCTGCACCGCCACGGCGAGGGCACCGAGGGCACCGAAATCCGCGCCATGGTGCCAGTCAACCTGCGCGCCTCCCAGGACACCTGGGAGCTGGGCAACCACTTTGGCCTGGCCCCGCTGCTGCTGCCGCTGGGCATGACCAACCCCATCGAGCGGGTGTACGAAGTGCGCCAGCGCATGAACGCCCTCAAGGGCAGCCTGCAACCGCTGCTGTCGCTGGGGCTGCTGGCGGTGGCCGGCTCGCTGCACCAAAGCGCCCAGAACGCCCTGCTGCAACGGTTCAGCAACAAGACCACTGCCGTGGTCACCAACGTGCCCGGCCCCAGCGAGCCCCTGGTGCTGTGCGGCGCCCGTGTAACGCAGTGCATGTTCTGGGTGCCCCAGTCGGGCAACGTGGGGCTGGGCGTGTCCATCCTGAGCTACGGCGGCGGCGTGCAGTTTGGCGTCATGAGCGACACGCGGCTGTGCCCCGAGCCGCAGCACATCATCGACGCCTTCGCCCCGCAGTTCGAGCAGCTCTCGCTGCTGACGCTGATGCTGCCCTGGGGCGAATAGGCGGGCAGCGTGCGCTGGCGCCTCAGGGCCGCGCCAGCCAGGCCTGCGCCAGCCGCACCCAGTAGGTGGCGCCCAGCGGAATCAGCTCGTCATTGAAGTCGTAGCTGGGGTTGTGCAGGGTGCAGGGGCCGCCGCCATGGCCCAGGGCCCGGTGGTCGCCGTCGCCGTTGGCAATGAAGCAGTAGGCGCCCGGCTTGGCTTGCAGCATGAAGGCGAAGTCTTCGGCGCCCATGGTGGGCTCCTGTGCCAGCACCTGCGCCTCGCCCACGATATCCACCATCACCTGGCGCGCAAAGGCTGCCTCGGCGGGCGTGTTGATGGTGGGCGGGTAGTTGCGCTCGAATTCAAAAGTGCAGGTGGCCTCGTGGGCAGCGCAGGTGTGCTCGGCCACCTGGCGCATGCGCCGCTCGATCAGGTCGAGCACCTCGGTACTGAAAGTGCGCACCGTGCCTTGCAGTTCGCAACTGTCGGGCACGACGTTGGTGGCCTCGCCGGTGTGGAGCATGGTGACCGAGATCACGCCCGCATCGATGGGCTTTTTGTTGCGCGTGATGATGGTCTGGAAGGCCTGCACCATCTGGCAGGCAATGGGCACCGGGTCGATGCAGTTGCTGGGCATGGCCGCGTGGCCGCCCTTGCCGTGGATGGTGATCTTGAACTCGTTGCTCGACGCCATCACCGGCCCGGGGCTCACCGCCATACTGCCCGCTGGCATGCCGGGCCAGTTGTGCATGCCAAACACCGCCTCGACCGGGAACTGCTCGAACAAGCCGTCCTCGATCATGGCGCGGGCGCCCGCACCGCCCTCTTCGGCGGGCTGGAAGATCAGCTGCACCGTGCCATCAAAGTCGCGGTGCTGGGCCAGGTACTGGGCGGCGGCCAGCAGCATGGCGGTGTGGCCGTCGTGGCCGCAGGCGTGCATCTTGCCGGGGTGCTGGCTGGCGTGGGCAAAGGTGTTGGACTCGTGCATGGGCAGCGCATCCATGTCGGCGCGCAGGCCCACGGCGCGGCCACTGGCGCCGCCGTCGCGCCCCACGATGGTGCCGACCACGCCGGTCTGGCCCAGCCCACGGTGTACCGCAATGCCCCACGCGGTGAGCTGGCGCGCCACCAGGTCGGCGGTGCGCTGCTCTTCGTAGCACAGCTCGGGGTGGGCGTGGATGTCGCGGCGCAAGGCGGCGATGCTGGCGGCCTGCGCGGTGATGGCGTCAATGGTGTGCATAGGGCGTTCTCCTGAAGGGATGGTGTCTGTGGGGTGCCGTTGCCTACCTGGGCGGGCAGCGCCGCGCTGCACGGCAAGAACGGGGGCAGGCGATTGGAAAGGGGTTCTTGGCAGGGGCTAGGTGCGAACCCGGCCATCGCTGGTGAGCATGGACAGCTCCACAAAGCGGGAGCCGGAATGGTCGGTCGGGCTGAACGCCACCGGAAAACCTGCCACCGGAGACTGGATGCTCTCCAGCCCGGCAATCAGTGCATCGCGGGTGATTTTGCCTGCCGTCGCCTGGGCGCGACGCAGCCCCTCGGTGAAGACACGCGCGGCCAGATAGCCCTCCAGGCTGGAATAGTTGGGCTGCACCTTGTGCCCCCCGAGCTTGATCGACTCCAGAAACTCGCGCGTGAGTTGCTGCGTGGGCTGGAAGGGCGAAGGCACCACCTGCGACACCACCACCCCCGCCGCATCTTTGCCCAGGGCGTTGGCCAGCGCCTGGGTGCCCACAAAAGACACATTGTGGAAAGTCCCCCCGTAGCCCGCCTTGCGCGCCTCTCGCACAAAAGCGGCGCTGGAGGCGTAGGTGCTGATCTGCACCACCGCGTCGGGCTTGGTGGCCAAAATGGTGCGCACCGCAGCGCCCACATCCAGCGAGTTGCGCTCCACCGTGGCCTGGGCCACAGGCTGGAGCTTTTTGGCAGCCAGCGCGCGGCCCACGCCATCCAGGCCCGCCTGACCATAGCTGTCGTTCTGGTGGAACACCGCTACCTTCTCCAGCCCCAGGTGGGTGAGCTGGCCCACGATCAGCGCCGTCTCCTGGTGGTACGAAGCGCGCACGTGGAACACCTGGCGGTTAAACGGCGTGCGCAGCGCATCGGCCCCGGTAAAGGGCGCAAAAAATGGCACCTTGGCCTGCGTGACCAGCGGCAAGGCGGCCAGGCTGGTGGGCGTGCCGATGTAGCCAAACAAGGCAAACGCCCCCTCGTCAATCAACTGGCGCGTGTTTTGCGCACAGCGCGCGGGCTCGTAGCCATCGTCGAGCACGCGCAGCTCCACGGTGCTCCGCCCCACCCCGCCTTGGGCATTGAACTGATCGAACCACAGCTTGGCCCCTTGGTAAAACTGTATGCCCAGCTGCGCCGCGGGCCCTGACAGCGGGGCCGACTGCCCCAGCACGATGCGCTCATCGCTCTGCGCGCGCACTGCTGACGTGCCCGCCAGCGCGGCCAGACCCATGGCGAATTCCCTGCGCCGCCACACTCCGTTGTTCATGGTGAAATGCCTCCCCGATCATGCAAAGAACAGACTTCCCGCAGCGCGCCAAGCAGCTTGCGGGGGCCCAGCAGCCCAGTGTATGAAAAGCAGGAACACCACACACATGCCCACCCACATACCCCTGGCCACCACCGCCCCGGTGCGCGGCGCCTGCCCGCACGACTGCCCCGACACCTGCGCCCTGCTGACCACCGTAGAGGATGGCGTGGCCGTGCGCGTGCAGGGCAACCCCGCCCACGCCCAGACCGATGGTGTGCTGTGCGCCAAGGTGGCGCGCTACCCCGAGCGCACCTACCACCCCCAGCGCATCCTGACGCCCCTGAAACGCAGCGGCCCCAAAGGCAGCGGCCAGTTCATACCCGTGGGCTGGGATGAGGCCCTGGCAGACATCGCAGCGCGCCTGGGCCAGATTGCCGCGCGCAACCCGCAGGCCATCGTGCCCTACAGCTACGCAGGCACCATGGGCCTGGTGCAGGGCGAGAGCATGGACAGGCGCTTTTTCCACCGGCTG
Organism: Simplicispira sp.; assembly: GCF_028687295.1. Lineage (NCBI taxonomy): Bacteria > Pseudomonadati > Pseudomonadota > Betaproteobacteria > Burkholderiales > Comamonadaceae > Simplicispira > Simplicispira sp. Next base: position 1,540 of record NZ_JAQUAL010000140.1, on the reverse strand, counting down.
GGCGCCTCGCTGCTGGAGCGCACCATTTGCGCCAGCGCCGGGGGCGAGGGCCTGGCGCGCACCCTGGGCGCCAAGGTGGGCATGCGGGTGGAGTTTTTTGCCGAGTCCCAACTCATCCTGATCTGGGGCAGCAACTCCATCACCAGCAACCTGCATTTCTGGCGCCACGCCCAAGAGGCCAAGCGCCGGGGCGCCCGGCTGGTGTGCATAGACCCGCGCAAAAGCGAAACCGCCGACAAATGCCACGAACACATCGCGCTGCTGCCCGGCACCGATGCCGCGCTGGCGCTGGCGCTGGTGCACGAACTCATCACGCACGACTGGCTCGACCACGACTACATCGCCCGCCACACCCTGGGCTGGGAGGGCCTGCGCGCACGCGCCCTGGAGTGGCCGCCCGAGCGCGCCGCGCAGGTGTGCGGTGTGCCCGTAGCGCAAATCCGGCAACTGGCGCGCGATTACGGCACCACCCAGAAGGCCGCCATCCGCCTGAACTACGGCATGCAGCGCGTGCGCGGCGGTGGCAATGCCACGCGCGCCATCGCCTGCCTGCCCGCCCTCACGGGCGCCTGGCGCCACCGCGCGGGCGGCCTGCTGATGTCCAGCTCCGGCCACTTTGCCGTGCAGCGCGCCGCCTTGCAGCGCCCCGACCTGCTGGCAGGCCGCCACCCGCGCAGCATCAACATGAGCACCATTGGTGATGATTTGCTGCGCCCGGCATCGCCCGGCTTTGGCCCGCAGATTGAGGCCCTGGTGGTCTACAACAGCAACCCCGTGGCCGTGGCCCCCGACTCGGGTCAAGTGGTGCAAGGCTTTGCCCGCGAGGATTTGTTCACCGTGGTGCTGGAGCACTTCCAGACCGATACCGCCGACTACGCCGACTACCTCCTGCCCGCCACCACGCAGTTGGAGCACTGGGACATCCACCTGTCCTACGGCCACACCGATGTGCTGCTCAACCAGCCCGCCATTGCGCCGCAGGGCCAGGCGCGCAGCAACACGCAAATCTTCCGCGACCTGGCCGTGCACATGGGTTTTACCGAGCCCTGCTTTGCCGAGGACGACGAGCAGCTGTGCCGCCAGGCCTACGGCGCGCAGGTGGACTTTGCCCAGCTGCTGGCGCAGGGCTTTGCCCCCACTGGCGCACCCGAGGCGCCGTTTGCCGATGGCGGCTTTGCCACGCCCTCGGGTCGATGCGAGTTTTTCAGCCAGGCGCTGGCCGACCAGGGCCACGATGGCCTGCCTGACCATGTGCCCAACCACGAGGCGGCGGGCACGTCAAAGCGCTACCCGCTGGCAATGATTTCACCGCCAGCGCGCAATTTTTTGAACTCCACCTTTGTCAACGTGGCCAGCCTGCAACGCCTTGAAGGCCGCCCGCTGCTGGAGCTGCACCCCGATGACGCTGCCGCGCGCGGCATTGCCGACGGCGCCGTGGTGCGCGTGTTCAACGACCGGGGCAGCTACCTGTGCCACGCCGCCGTCAACGCACGCGCCCGGCCCGGCGTGGTGGTGGGCCTGGGCGTGTGGTGGCGCAAGC
>NZ_JAQUAL010000139.1:0-8938 GCF_028687295.1 Simplicispira sp. | reverse complement strand
CCCTGGAGCTGGAGCTGCAGCGGTCAGTACGGCGGTCGCAGCGCCAGCTGCAGCGCCAGCATCAGCACCTACTTGGTCATGGCCACGGCGGGCGAAGGCGGGCGCATCAGCCCCCCGCAGCGCAGCGTAGACCACGGCAAGAGCACCAGCTTCAGCGTACAGGCCGACAGTGGCTACCGCCTTGCCAGTGTCAGCGGCTGCAATGGCAGTTTGACGGGTACCCGCTACTTCATTGCCAGTGTCACGGGCGCGTGCCGTGTCCAGGCCACGTTCACCAACGCCCCCACACCCACCCAAGGCCCGGTGCTGGATGAAGACTTTGTGCGCCAGCAGTACCTCGACTTCTTGAACCGCAGCAGCGATAGCGCAGGCCTGGCCTACTGGCAAGAGCAGCTGCGCACGGGCCAAATCACCCGCGCCGAGCTGGTGCAGCGCTTTGTGGCGTCCACCGAGTTCCAAGGCCGCATTGCACCCATCGGGCGCCTGTACTTTGCCTACTTTGGTCGGGTGCCCGACTACGCCGGTTTGCAGTTCTGGATCAACACCATGTACCCGCAAGGCACGCCTTCGGGCCTGGATCTGCACAGTGTCTCGCAAGGGTTTGCGGCTTCGGTTGAATTTGAGCGCACCTACGGCACACTGGCTGACCCGGACTTTGTGCAGCTGGTGTACCGCAACGTGCTCGATCGCGAACCCGACAGTGCGGGTCAGGCGCACTGGCTGGCCCAACTGCAAAACGGCCTGTCACGCGGCAGCATGATGGCGCAGTTCTCAGAGTCTGCGGAGTACCAGGACTTCACCCAAGACGCCAACCAGGTGGTGATGGCCTACGTGGGATTGCTGCGCCGCTCGCCAGAGGCGGCAGGTTTTGAGCACTGGCTCAACTACCTCGAACAAGGTGGCAGTTTTATCCAGTTGATTGACGGCTTTTTGCGTGCGCCGGAATACAACCTGCGCTTTGCTGGGCCCTAAAGCGCAGGGCACACCGCATGCCCATGGGGCCGGGTAGCCCACCGTGCGGCAGCGTCAGCTGTGGGTGGGTTGGCCATGGGGTTGTATGGCTCAAGTTCTCTGGCCCGCCAGATAGGGCGCCAGATACCGCCCGGTGTGGCTGGCCGGGTTGGCTGCCACCTGCTCCGGCGTGCCCTGCGCCACCACGTTGCCGCCGCCCGCACCGCCTTCGGGGCCCATGTCAATGAGCCAATCGGCGGTTTTGATGACGTCCAGGTTGTGCTCGATGACGACGATGGTGTTGCCCGCGTCGCGCAGCTGGTGCAGCACTTTGAGCAGCAGGTCAATGTCGGCAAAGTGCAGTCCGGTGGTGGGCTCGTCCAGGATGTAGAGCGTGCGGCCCGTGTCGCGCTTCGATAACTCCTGCGCCAGTTTCACGCGCTGGGCCTCGCCGCCCGAGAGCGTGGTGGCGCTCTGGCCCAGGCGGATGTATGACAGGCCCACATCCAGCAGCGTTTGCAGCTTGCGCGCAATCGTGGGCACGTCTTTGAAGAAAGTGGCGGCGTCTTCCACCGTCAGCTCCAGAATCTGCGCGATGTTTTTGCCCTTCCACAGCACCTCCAGCGTCTCGCGGTTGTAGCGCTGGCCGTGGCAGATGTCGCAGGGCACGTACACGTCGGGCAGGAAGTGCATCTCCACCTTCACCACGCCGTCGCCCTGGCAGGCCTCGCAGCGGCCACCGGCCACGTTGAAACTGAAGCGCCCGGGGCCGTAGCCACGCTCTTTGGCGGTGTTGACCTCGGCCATCAGCTCGCGAATCGGCGTGAACAGGCCCGTGTAGGTGGCCGGGTTGCTGCGCGGCGTGCGGCCAATGGGCGATTGATCGACGTTGATGACCTTGTCAAAGTATTCGATGCCAATGATTTCTTCGTGCGCCGCAGGTTCATCGTGCGCGCGGTAGAGCTGGCGGGCCACGGCTTTGTGCAGGGTGTCGTTGACCAGCGTGCTTTTGCCCGATCCCGACACGCCCGTCACGCAGGTCAGCAGCCCCACGGGAAAGTCCACGCTGGCGTTTTTCAGGTTGTTGCCCGTGGCGCCCACCACGCGCAGCGTCTGCAACGCGCCCTGGCGCGCGTGGTGCTCGGCCATGCGTTCGGCGCGGCGCTTGCTGGCCTCGGTTTGCGGAAACCGGGACTTGGCCTTGGCCTCGGCGGGCACGGCCTGCTCCAGCGCTGGCAGCCACGGGGTGCGCCGCTGCGGCACGGCGATTTGCAGTGCCCCCGAGAGGTATTGCCCGGTGAGCGACTGCGCTGTGGCGCGCACTTCGTCAAACGTGCCCTGCGCCATCACACGGCCACCATGCACGCCTGCGCCTGGGCCCATGTCGATGATCTGGTCGGCCGCGCGCATCATGTCCTCGTCGTGCTCGACCACGATCACGCTGTTGCCGATATTGCGCAGGTGTTGCAGCGTGGCAATCAGCCGGTCGTTGTCGCGCTGGTGCAGGCCGATGCTGGGTTCATCGAGCACGTACATCACGCCCGTCAGGCCCGAGCCGATCTGGCTGGCCAGCCGGATGCGCTGGGCCTCGCCGCCGCTGAGGGTTTCGGCGCTGCGGTCCAGGCTCAAATAGTTCAGGCCCACGTCGTTCAAAAATTGCAGCCGCGTGGCGATTTCTCGCACCACTTTGTCGGCAATGTCGGCCTTGGCACCCGTCAGCTGCAACTGCGTGAACCAGGCGTGCGCCTCGCTCAGCGTGGCGTGGCTCACCTCAAAAATCGCGCGGGCCTGTGCGCCCTCGCCCACTTTGACGTGGCGCGCCTCGCGGCGCAGGCGTGCTCCCGCACATTCCGGGCAGGGCAAGGTGCTGCGCAGGCGGGCCAGATCTTCGCGCACCACGGTGGAGTCGGTTTCGCGGTAGCGCCGGGCTATGTTGGGCAGGATGCCCTCGAACGGGTGCTGCTTGATGATGGGCTTGCCCTTATTGGGGCCGCTGTCGAGGAAGTAGCTGAAAGCGATGGCTTCGTCGCCCGAGCCGTGCAGCACAGCGTTTTGCACCTTTTCGGGCAGGCTCTCGAACGGTACCTCGGTGTCGAACTGATAGTGCGCGGCCAGGCTTTGCAGCATCGCAAAGTAGTAGCCGTTGCGCCGATCCCAGCCCTTGATGGCGCCGCTGGCCAGGCTTAAGGAGGGGAAGGCCACCACCCGCGCGGCATCAAACACCTCGCTCTGGCCCAGGCCGTCACAGGCCGGACAGGCGCCGATGGGTGAGTTGAACGAGAACAGGCGTGGCTCCAGCTCGCCCAGGGAGTAGCTGCACACCGGGCAGGCGAATTTGCTGCTGAACAGGTGCTCGGCGCCGGTGTCGATCTCCAGTGCCAGCACGCGCCCGCCCGCGTCCTGGCCGCCCACACGCAGGGCGGCCTCAAAGCTCTCGGCCAGGCGCTGTTGCAGGTCGGCACGTACCTTGACGCGGTCAATCACCACGTCGATGTCGTGTTTTTCGGTTTTTTTGAGCGGGGGGAGCTGCTCGTGGGCGTAAATCTGGCCATCGACCCGAAAACGCACGTAGCCACGCGCCTGCATCTGTGCAAACAGCTCGGTGAACTCGCCCTTCTTGCTGCGCGCCACGGGTGCCAGCACCATCAGTTTGGTGTCGGCAGGCAGGGCCAGCACGGTATCGACCATCTGGCTGACGGTTTGTGCGGCCAGCGCCAGGCCGTGGTCGGGGCAATGCGGGGTGCCCGCGCGGGCGTACAACAGGCGCAGGTAGTCGTGGATCTCGGTCACGGTGCCCACGGTGGAGCGCGGGTTGTGGCTGGTGGCCTTTTGCTCAATGCTGATGGCGGGCGACAGGCCCTCGATCAAGTCCACATCGGGCTTGTCGAGCCGGCCCAGGAACTGGCGCGCGTAGGCCGACAGGCTCTCGACGTAGCGGCGCTGGCCTTCGGCGTACAGCGTATCGAACGCCAGGCTGGATTTGCCCGAGCCCGACAGCCCCGTAATCACCACCAGCTGGTTGCGCGGGATGTCCAGGTCGATGTTCTTGAGGTTGTGCGTGCGCGCGCCACGGATGCTGATGCGCTGCTCGCGCAGGGCCTGCGCCAGGGGGCGGCCTTCGGTGGGCCGTTCGTCAAGAGGGGGAAGGGTGTCGGGCATCGGCAAGGCGCAGAAAAAAGTCGAACTGACCATGATAGGTCAGCAGCCTTGCGCCGCGCCCGCCGTACCCCCATGGGCGAGAATCCACGGGTTCGTTCATTTTTCCGCGCCCATCCCCCGTGCCCGCCCCGCAGTCCTCCCCCCCCTCCTCCTCCATGACGCCATTGGAGCGCCGCTCCAGCATCAGTCTGGCCTTGATTTTTGCCCTGCGCATGCTGGGCCTGTTTCTGGTGTTGCCCGTGTTTGCGCTGGAGGCGCGCCACTACCCCGGCGGCAGCGACCCGGCCATGGTCGGGCTGGCCATGGGCCTGTACGGCCTGACGCAGGCCTTTTTGCAATTGCCGCTGGGCATCGCCTCCGACCGCTTCGGGCGCAAGCGCGTCATCGTGCTGGGCCTGCTGGTGTTTGCGGCGGGCAGCCTGCTGGCGGCGCTGGCCGATTCGCTCATGGGGCTGATGGTGGGGCGCGCGCTGCAAGGTGCGGGCGCGGTGTCGGCAGCCGTCACCGCCTTGCTGGCCGACCAGACGCGCGATGTGGTGCGCACCAAAGCCATGGCGCTGGTGGGCGGCAGCATCGGCCTGATGTTTGCCCTGGCCCTGGTGGTGGCGCCCCTGCTGGCCGCGCACATTGGTCTGGCCGGGTTGTTTGCACTGACGGGGGCGCTGGCCCTGGGCGGTGTGGCCACCGTGATTTGGTGGGTGCCGCCCGAGCCCGCACAACATGCCAACGCCCCGCGCGGGCGCATGGCCGATGTCTGGAAACACCCCGACCTGCTGCGCCTGAACCTGGGCGTGTTCGTGCTGCACACGGTGCAGATGGCCATGTGGGTGGCCGTGCCCGCGCTGCTGGTGCAGGCCGGGCTGGCCAAGGGCCTGCACTGGCAGGTGTACCTGCCTGCCGTGTTGGTGTCGTTCCTGGCCATGGGCGGCTTGTTTGCCCTGGAGCGGCGCGGGCGCCTGCGCGCGGCCCTGCTGGTGGCGATTGCGCTGGTGCTGCTGGTGCAACTGGGCCTGGGCTGGCTGGCACAGGGCGGTGCGGTGCCCACGGTGTGGTCGCTGGGGGCTTTGCTGCTGGTGTTTTTCTGCGGGTTTAACGCACTGGAGGCCAGCCAGCCCAGTCTGGTCTCGCGCATGGCGCCAGCGCAGCTGCGCGGCGCGGCGCTGGGCACCTACAACACGCTGCAATCGCTGGGCCTGTTTGCGGGCGGCGCACTGGGCGGTGCGCTGTTGCAATGGGCCGGTGCAACGGGTCTGTTTGCCGCCACCGCGCTGCTGTGCGCGCTGTGGCTGGCGCTGACCTGGACGCTCCAGCCGGTGGGGCGCGCCCCCCACTGACGCGCGGCCCCAAATCCACCCCCAGACGCCGCAGGAATTTTCTGCCTTGCGGCACAATCAGCCGTTTGGCGCGCACAGCGCCACCCAACTTCGAGGCAGAGCAGCATGGCATCCATCAACAAAGTCATCATCGTCGGCAACCTGGGGCGTGACCCGGAAATGCGCACCTTCCCCAGCGGTGACCAGGTGGCCAACGTGACCATTGCCACCACCGACAAATGGAAAGACAAGCAAACCGGCGAAATGCGCGAAGCCACCGAGTGGCACCGCGTGGTGTTCAATGGCCGTCTGGCAGAAATCGTCGGGCAGTACCTGCGCAAAGGCTCGCAGGTGTACGTCGAGGGCAGCTTGCGCACGCGCAAGTGGACTGACCAGGCCGGCGTAGAAAAGTACAGCACCGAAATCCGCGCCGACCAGATGCAAATGCTGGGCGGGCGCCAGGGCATGGGCGGCGCACCCGGCCAAGGCCAGGGCGGCTATGGCGAAGAGCAGCACGGCGGCGGTTTTGGCGGTGGCTACGGCGGCGATGCCGGTGGCTACGAGCAGGCCCCGCGCCGTGCCGCCCCCGCAGCCGCACCGCGCCCGATGGCAGCGCCCGCGCCCCGCATGGCCCCGGCACCTGCACCCATGGCAGCGCCCCCGCGCGCCGCCTCGGGGTTTGATGACATGGACGATGACATCCCGTTCTGACGCCTGCTGTGGATTGAGTTTCTGGCCATGGCCCACCTGGGGCTCGCAGCCTTTCGGGGCTGCGGGCCTTTTTGCTTTGACTGCGCTGCGCCAACCCGCTTGCGGGAGGGCCGCACGCCCCTTGTCTGGATGGCGCGCCCGCCACCACCGCCTGCATGTCCCACCACTCTGACGAACAACACGCCGCCGAATGGCGCCACCTGCTGCACCGCTACAGCGCACCGGTGCGCCAACAGGTGCGTGCCCTGGCCGCCATGCACCGCCATATGCTGGCCAGCCACTTTTACGTCCAGATGATGCAGGACAAGGTGGCCTCCACCTACCTCTCCCACGAGCAGGTACACAGCCGCCTGCACGCCTCCATGCAGACCTGGCTGACCGGGGTGTTTGCGCTGGGGCCGCACGACGACCTCATGCCTGCGGTGGCGCAGCAAAACAAGATCGGTGAAGTCCATGCGCGCATCGACGTGCCGGTCAACCTGGTGCTGCGCGGCGCCCGCAGCCTGAAAGAAAAAATGCACGCCCTGCTCCAGGACGATGCCAGCCTGGATGGTGCGCAGCGCGCTGCCGCCGGGCAGCTGGTCACCCAGGTGATCGACCTGACCATGGAGATCATGAGCCAGGCCTACTCCACCTCGCGCGACCGCAACTCGCGCGCCAAAGAGGCCTACCGCCTGTTTGCCGTGGCGCAAAACGTCTCTACCGAACGCGAGCGCCGCCGCGCCGCCCTGCTCGACTGGGAAAACCAGCTCATGTTCGACCACGCCGTGGGCCTGCAACCGGGGCAACTGCCGCGCCTGGGCATGTCGGAGTTTGGCCTGTGGTTTCGCCACAAGGGCGCGCACGCCTTCCAGGGCGCCAGCGAGACAGAAACCATCCTGCACGCCATGCAGCGCATCGACGAGGTGCTGCTGCCCGCCTTTGCCCAGCCCGGCAGCGAAGGCCAGCGCATCCCCCAGCTGCGCGAACTGCGCGAGCACAGCAAGCACATCGCCTTCCACCTGGACGCCCTGTTCGAGCAGAACAGCGAACTCGAAGCCGGGCGCGACGTGCTCACCCGCCTGCTCAACCGCAAGTTCTTGCCCGTGGTGCTGGGCAAATCGGTAGACCACGCGCGCAGCAACGGCGCCAGCTTTGCCGTGTTGGCCATCGACATCGACCACTTCAAGCAGATCAACGACGGCCACGGCCACGAAGCGGGCGACATGGTGTTGCAGCAAATGGCCAGCCTGCTCACGCACCACACGCGCGGCGGCGACTACCTGTTCCGCCTGGGCGGCGAAGAGTTTTTGCTGCTGCTGGTGGACACCCCGCTGGCCGGTGCCCGCCGCGCCGCAGAGAAACTGTGCGCCCAGGTGGCCGCAGAAGCCTTCCACCTGCCGCGCGACCAGACTGCGCAAGTCACCGTCAGCATTGGCGTGGCCGCCTTCAATGGCCACCCTGATTACCAGACCCTGCTGCGCCGGGCCGACGCTGCCCTCTACCAGGCCAAGCACGCCGGGCGCAACGGCGTGGTCGTGGCCGCCGATTGAGCCACAGCGTTTACTCTCTTATTGATAGCTGGTAGCGCCCACCGTACGGGCCTTAGAGGCCGATTTGGGTGTTAATTTTTGGCGCTGGCCGGTGCAGGGGCTGGTGTGTCCACCGCTGCAATCACGCCGCCGCCCAGGCAAACCTCGCCGTCGTACAGCACCGCGCTCTGGCCGGGTGTGACGGCCCACTGCGCATCGGCAAAATCCAGCGCAAAACCGCTGCCGTCGGCGCGCACCACGGTGCAGGCCGCGTCGGGCTGGCGGTAGCGCGTCTTGGCCGCATACGCGCCGGGGGCGGGCGGCTGGCCCGCGCACCAGCTGGCGTCCTGGGCCTGCAACTGGTGCGACAGCAGCCACGGGTGGTCGTGGCCCTGCACCACGCGCAGCACGTTTTTGTCCAGGTCTTTGCGCGCCACAAACCAGGGCTCGTGCTCGCCCACGCCGCGCTGGCCGCGCTCTTGGGCCGCCTTCAGCTCGGCGCCCTTGGCTTTCACGCCGCCAATCCCTAAGCCCTGGCGCTGGCCCAGCGTGTAAAAGCTCAGGCCCACATGGCGCCCCAGCGTGCGGCCCTTGTCGTCCTGAATCGGCCCGGGCGCGTGGGCGATGTAGCGGTTCAGAAACTCCCGGAAGGGCCGCTCGCCGATAAAGCAAATGCCCGTCGAATCTTTCTTCTTGGCGTTGGGCAGGCCAATCTCGGCGGCGATGCGGCGCACCTCGGTCTTGTGCAGCTCGCCCACGGGGAACAGCGTTTTGGCCAGCTGCGCTTGCGTCAGGCGGTGCAGAAAGTAGCTTTGGTCTTTGGTCGGGTCCAGCCCTTTGAGCAGCTCGAACAGGCCGGTGGCCGCGTTCTGGCGCACGCGCGCGTAGTGCCCGGTGGCGATTTTTTCGGCGCCCAGGCGCATGGCGTGGTCGAGGAACGCCTTGAACTTGATCTCGGCGTTGCACAGCACATCGGGGTTGGGCGTGCGCCCGGCCTGGTACTCGCGCAGGAACTCGGCGAACACGCGGTCTTTGTACTCGGCGGCAAAGTTGACGTGCTCGATCTCGATGCCGATCACATCGGCCACGGCGGCGGCGTCCACGAAGTCGATGTTGGACGAGCAGTATTCGCTGTCGTCATCGTCTTCCCAGTTTTTCATGAAGATGCCGACCACTTCGTGGCCTTGCTGTTTGAGAAGGTAGGCCGTGACGGCAGAGTCCACTCCGCCCGAGAGGCCTACGACAACGCGCTGTTTGGTATGGGCAGTCATTGGCCCGATTGTATTTTTATGC
>NZ_JAQUAL010000138.1:0-8942 GCF_028687295.1 Simplicispira sp. | reverse complement strand
TGGATACACCAAGGTGCGCTACCGGGGATTGAAGAAGAACACGTTGCAGCTCAAGACGCTGTTTGCGCTTTCCAACCTGTGGATGGTGCGTCATCAATTGCTGGCGGCGCAGGCATGAGTGCGCCTGAAAACGGGCAAGGGGCCGCGAAAGCGGTGCAAATGGCCCGAAAGGGCGTGAAAAATGGCGCGAAGATGCGAGCAAAACGGTTGCAATTGCGTCATTTGAAAACATCGGCCATGTAGCACTCATGAATCCGAGTTATTCAGAACATCCCTAAGGAAATCCTGTAACACCCACCCTCGCGTTTGGTGAGAGTCAGCAGGCAATGGCGCCATCACTGTCCATGGCTTGCGGCATGGGGAGGAAACTGATGGCTTTGGTGATGCAGGCTACCAAGGTGTAGACAAACGCCCGGATGCCCAAAAGGGCGTCACTTGGCATATAGCCATGTATCCGGGTAAACGCAAAGAGCTGTTCAAGGAAAAAAAGCCTGTTGACGCCCTGATCGTACAGATTGATGAGCTCAAGTTACTGTGTCGCTCATTAATTCTATTTTTTCAACGCGCCCTTGAGTTTTAATGCCTTTTTTTCTATTAAATGCCATGACAAAAAAGCAAAAATAGTTGTTGTTATTAATACAAAAAAGAGCAGTAGCCACCATGGAATAGCGTCTTTCCATAGCCATATGAATGTTTGCTGAACTGGGAATGCGTATATGTATATGCCATATGAGATGTCGCCATATCGGCCCGCTCTGTTTATTATGTCGGTATTTAAATTTCCCAAGAACAAGGTTGTTATTGGAACAACAAAAAACAAAGCAAGTATTGGTTTTAAAAATAAAACAGCAATCCCACCTAATATCCATCCGATAACAAGCAGTGCAAGAGCTAGTTTAAAGTTCTCATGAATTTTTAGTTTGTAAAAGCAAGCCCCGGCCATAAAAAATATACTAAACTGAAATAAATAATAATCATTTACAGATATTTTTGAGCTTTCAATAAGATGGCCAAAATTTGGCTCCATCCAGAAATAAACCAGTGCAAGTATAAAAAATAGTGTTGGAATAACATACTTATTTCGGAATGCGCCAAAGGAACCCACGAATGCCAATAAAAGATAGCACTTCACTTCAAGTGGAATTGTCCAGAGAGAACCATTCAATGACCATTGAAGTGCATTCCCAGAGAACTCCAGCGGTAGGATGTCTTTTGTTGAAAAATAAAGATTCTTAAAATATTTTATAAAATTTTCGTGTGCAAAATACTCACTCATTGTCAGGTTGGTGATGAGTGGGCCCAGCGCCAAAGAGGTTATTATGATAACTACAGCAAGAGCTGGCCAAATCCTTAGAAATCTCTTGAAAAGAAATCTCCATGCATTGGGGTCTAGATCAAAACTCTGAGATACCAAGAATCCACTGATGGAAAAAAATATTAATATGCTTAATCCGCCCAAAGAATGAACATTTAATATCGATGGCTCTTTAATTCCCATCAGGGCGTATTGGTGTGAAAAAAGCACTGAAAATGCGGCGGCTATTCTGATAAAGTCAAAATTATTTGATCTTGATGAATTTACATTGCTCATGTAATTACTTATTTTTGATAAAGTTAAGTGCTATTATGCTGCGTTGAATTATACGCAAGCCATATCCCAGCGACTTGGCGCTTATAGCACAGTCTCTGAGCTATAAGCGCAGCATCCTGCATCCCCAGCCATATTATATTTCTCTCCTTCCGTTATATAAAAACCGGCAGCCTATGATTTTTGTATGGCGAGATAGTTTTCACGCCGCGAATCGGAAACACTGCAACGCAACCCCGAACCTTGTCCTATGCTCGACCTGACCCACTGGCCCCTTGACGCCCGCGCCCGCACGGTGGGCGTGCTCACCGACGTGGACGACACCCTCACCACCGACGGCGCCATCACCCCCGACGCCTTGCAGGCCATGGCGGCGCTGCGGGCGGCGGGGCTGTACGTCATCGCCATCACCGGGCGGCCTGCGGGCTGGAGCGAGCCCTTTGCCACCACCTGGCCGGTCGATGCCATCGTGGCCGAGACGGGTTCCGTGGCCCTGCTGCGCACCCCGAAAAATAGCAGCCAAAACGGCCTCCAGCCCAATAGGGAAGGGCGCGAGCAGCTATCAAAATGGTATCTGCAAGACGCCGCCACGCGCGCTGCCAACTACGCGCGCATGCAGCAGGTGGCGCAGCAGGTGCTGCGCGAGGTGCCCGGCGCGGTGCTGGCGCAGGATTCGCCCGGGCGCGAGACGGACATCGCCATCGACCACAGCGAGTTCACGCAGCTGCCGCCCGAGGCCATTGCGCAGACGCTGGCCATCCTGCGCGCAGCGGGCATGAACGCGCAGATCAGCAGCATCCACATCAACGCCAGCTACGGCACGCACAACAAGCTGGTGGGCGCGCGCTGGATCGTGCGCGAGCTGCTGGGCCGCACGCTGGACGATGAGATGGAGCGCTGGGTGTTTGTCGGCGATTCGCTCAACGACCAGGTCATGTTTGAGCATTTTCCGCACAGCGTGGGCGTGGCCAACGTGGCGCGCTTTGCGCCGCAGCTGCGCTACCTGCCGCGCTACGTGACGCAGGCCGCGCGCGGCGCCGGGTTTGCCGAGATGGCGCGGGCGATTCTGGCGGCCAAAGCGGCCCCGGGGGCGTAGCGCCGCAGCGCGCACGGCCCATGCAAAACGCCCTCATCCGAGGGCGTTTTGCATATCAAAAGTGACCTTGAGGCCCGCCAGACGCGCGCAAGTGGCTATCAAGTCAATAGCAGTTTGCGCCCCTGGTGGTGGCCGCAGCGGCAGCGGCAGCGCTTTACTGTGGCTTGGCCAGGCCCAGCTTCTCGACCAGGGCCTTCTCGCGGGCGAAGGTGTCCTGGGCAAACTTCTGGTACTGCGTGGTGCTCATGTAGATGGGCACCATGTCGTAGCGGGCCAGGACGGATTTGTAGCTGTCTTGCTCCATGGCCTGCTTGAAGGCGTCGTGCAGGCGCTTGACCACCGCCGCTGGCGTGCCCTTGGGCGCACCCAGGCCAAAGGGCGAGTTTTGCACCACGTCCAGCCCCAGCTCCTTGAGCGTGGGCGCATCGGGGAACTTGGCCAGGCGCTCGGCGCCCCAGGTGTTGAGCACGCGCAGCTTGCCCGCCTCCACCTGCGGCGCAAAGCCGGTGGAATCGGCGGCGGCCATGAGCTGCCCGCCCAGGGTGGCCTGCATCAGATCGGCGCTGCCTTTGTAGGGGATGTGCAGCAGCTCAATGCCCAGCTTTTGTGCCACCAGCTCCATGGTCAGGTGCGGGCTGGTCATGGCGCCGGTGGAGCCGTAGCTGAGTTTGCCGGGGTTGGCCTTGGCCCAGGCGACGAAGTGCGTCCAGGTCTTGATGGGCGAATCGGCGGGCACCACCACGCCAAAGGCATAGCCCGTGAGGTTGATCACGTAGCTGATGTCCTTGACCGGGTCCCAGTTGATCTTGGTGGTGTAGGGCATGCGGAACACGCCCAGCGGGATTTGCGCCAGCGTGTAGCCATCGGCCGCGCTGCTCTGCAAGGTTTGTGCGGGCAGCGTGCCGCCCGCGCCGGGCTTGTTCTCGACGATGACGGGCTGGCCCAGGATTTTGCTGGCGTTGTCGGCCAGCACGCGCATGCTGATGTCGGTAGGGCCGCCTGCGGGAAAGGCCACCAGCAGCTTGATGGGCTTGGCGGGAAAGGTCTGCGCATGGGCGCTGCCCAGCGAGAGGGCAGTCAGGGCGGCTGCGCCCCAGTGGAGGATGTTTCGACGCTGCAAAGCAGGCTCCTTCAGTGAAAGGGGGTTATTGGGCACCAGACCAGCGCGCCGCGCATGCAGGAAACCCCTGAAACTGTCACTGATGCGACATGTTTTTTGAGGCCCGGTATGCCGTGTGTTTTGAGTAGCAAAAGGGGGCTGTAGCGCCCGTCTGGCCAGCGCGAGCAGCTATTCTTTCAGGAGCGATTCAGCATGCGTGGCGGGTGGCTGTTCCACGGGGTGCGCTTGCACGCTGGCATCGCAGCCTGCGCCTGCGGCAATCCAGCGCCGCGCCAGCCAGGCCAGCGCGTCCACGGCCCAGGGGCGCGTGATGCCGGTCGCGCCACCGGGGTCGGCCACCATGGCGCACAGGTAGCGCTGCTGGGCATCGCTCCAGCGCAGCGCCACACACGGCCCGGTGCGCCGGCGCGACACCAGCATGCCCAGCGGGCAAGGCGCGTCCAGGCAGCACAGGCCGCAGCCATTGCAGGGTGTGCCCTCGGGCGGCTTCGGGGGGGCGCTGGGGTGCCAGTGGACGATGTGCCCGTCCACGGGGTGGCCCGTCTGGCCCTGTGACGGCGGCATGGACGGTTCAGCGCCCATGCCGGGTTGTTGCGCACCGCTTTCGGGCATCTTCACCCCCGCGCCAGCACCGGCGCCAGCGCGCAGCCGGTGTGCGTGCCCAGGCGCACCAGGTCTTCGGGCGTGGCAGCGGCCACGATGTGCCCGCCCGCCTCGCCGCCTTCCGGCCCGAGGTCGATGACCCAGTCGGCCTCGGCGATCACGTCCAGGTCGTGCTCGATGACGATGACGCTGTGGCCGCCGTCCACCAGCCGGTGCAGCACGCGGATGAGCTTGTGTACGTCGGCCATGTGCAGGCCCACGGTGGGTTCGTCCAGCACGTACAGGGTGTGCGGTGCCTTCTGGCCGCGCCGGGTGACGTCGTCGCGCACTTTGGTCAGCTCGGTCACGAGTTTGATGCGCTGGGCTTCGCCGCCGCTCAACGTGGGGCTGGGCTGGCCCAGCGTGAGGTAGCCCAGGCCCACGTCTTGCAGCAGTTGCAGCGGGTGGGCAATGGCGGGCATGCTGGCAAAAAAGCCCACGGCCTCATCGACTTCCATGCGCAGCACGTCGCCAATGCTTTTGCCGCGCCAGCTCACGGCCAGCGTTTCGGGGTTGAAGCGCGCGCCGTGGCAGACCTCGCAGGGCACTTTCACATCGGGCAGAAAGCTCATGGCGATGGTGCGTATGCCCGCGCCCTCGCAGCTGGCGCAGCGGCCCTCGCCGGTGTTGAAGGAAAAGCGCCCGGCGCCGTAGCCGCGCGCCTTGGCCTCCAGCGTGTCGGCAAACAGCTTGCGCACGGTGTCCCAGAAGCCGATGTAGGTGGCGGGGCAGCTGCGCGGCGTTTTGCCAATGGGCGTTTGATCGACTTCGAGCACGCGGTCAATGCTTTCAAAGCCTTGCAGGCCGGTGCAGCCGACCAAAGAAGGCGCTTGGCCCGCATCCATGACCTCGCGCCCGGCCTTGGTGGCGCGCTGGCCCACCCAGGCGGCCACGTTGGTCAGCAGCACATCGCGCGCCAGCGTGGATTTGCCCGAGCCGCTCACGCCGGTAATCGCCACCAGACGGTGCAGGGGCACTTGCACGGTCACATCGTGCAGGTTGTGCAGATGGGCGCCGTGCAGCGTGAGCCAGCGCATGGCGGCGCGCGTTTGGGCCTCGGTCAGCGCATCGGCGGCCAGCGATGCCGCTTGTGCGGCGCGCTTTTTGGCGGCGGCGCTTTGGCGCCCGGCAGGGGCAGCGGGCGCCTCGGAGAGGGCTGCGGCAGGCTCGGCCAGCGCGCCCACGGCAGCGCTGGCCTCGCCGGGCACCATGCTGCGCCGCGCTTGCAGCGGGTGGCGCATGGCATGCAGCAGGTAGCGGCCCGTTTGCGAGTCGGGTGCGGCGGTGATGTCGGCCACGCTGCCCTGGGCCACCAGCCGCCCGCCGCGCTGGCCCGCGCCGGGGCCAATGTCGATGATGTGGTCGGCACGGCGGATGGTGTCCTCGTCGTGCTCCACCACCACCAGCGTGTTGCCCTTGGCGCCCAGCTGGTGCAGGGCGTTGAGCAGGATGTGGTTGTCGCGCGCGTGCAGGCCGATGGTGGGCTCGTCCAGCACATAGCACACGCCTTGCAGGTTGCTGCCCAGCTGCGCGGCCAGGCGGATGCGCTGCGCTTCACCGCCACTCAGGGTGGGCGCGCCCCGGTCCAGCGTCAGGTAGCCCAGGCCCACTTCTTCGAGGAAGGCCAGGCGGCTCTCAATCTCGGGGATCAGGTCGCGGGCGATGTCGGCTTCGCGCGCGCTCAAGCTGCCCTCGGTTTGCAGTGCCTGCACCCAGCGGCGCAGGTCGCTGACGGACAGCCGTGCCAGCTCGGTGATGGCCACGCCATCCACGGCAGCATCTTTTGCATGATTTTGGCCTCCGGCGCTTGCGGGCTGTGCGCTAGCAGCTATCAATTTTGCAAACTGCGCGCCAAAGCGCACGGCCCGCGCGGTGGCGTTGAGCCGGGTGCCCGCGCAGCCGGGGCAGACCACATCGCCCACGTCGGGCGCGTCGGGCTCGGCAAAGGTTTGCTCGCGGCCTTTTTGTTCGTCGGCCAGCACCGAGTCGTCCAGCACCTGGCGCTGCGCGGCCGTGAGTTGCACGCCGGTGCCCACGCAGTCGGGGCACCAGCCGTGCTTGCTGTTGTAGGAGAAAAGGCGCGGGTCGAGCTCGGCGTAGCTGGTGGCGCAGACCGGGCAGGCGCGCCGTGTCGAGAACACCTGCAAGCGGCCTATGCCTGCCGTGGGCGCACCCGCTGTCATCGCCTCTTGCAGGCCGTCGAGGCTGGACAGCACATGCACCACGCCCTTGCCGTGCTCCAGGGCGCGGGCCAGGGCGGTGCGCAGATCGGCTTCGTTGTCGGGCGCCACGGTCAGGCTCATCACCGGCAGCTCGATGGTGTGCTCCTTGAAGCGGTCGATGCGCGGAAAACCCGTGGTCGGCAAAAAGTTTCCATCCACGCGCAGGTGGCTGTGGCCGCGCGCGCTCGCCCAGTCGGCCAGTTCGGTATAGACGCCCTTGCGCGCCACCACCAGCGGTGCCAACAGGCCGATGTGCTGGCCCCGAAACTGCGTGAGCAGCTGCGCGGCGATGCGCTCTGCCGTTTGTGGCTGCACGGCGGCGCCGTCTTTGGTGCAGTGCTGCACGCCCAGCTTGACGTACAGCAGCCGCAAAAAATGCCACACCTCGGTCGTGGTGCCCACGGTGGACTTGCGCCCGCCCCGGCTCAGGCGCTGCTCAATGGCCACCGTGGGCGGAATGCCATACACGGCATCCACCTCGGGCCGCCCGGCCGGTTGCACGATGCTGCGCGCGTAGGCGTTGAGGCTTTCCAGGTAGCGGCGCTGGCCCTCGTTGAACAAAATGTCAAACGCCAGCGTGGATTTGCCCGAGCCGCTCACGCCCGTGACCACGCTGAACTGGCCGCGCGGAATGTCCACGCTCAGGTTGCACAGGTTGTGCTCTTTGGCGTTGACGATTTGTATGGCGTTTTTGGCCTCTAGAGCTTGCGGAATAAGCGCTTGCAGCTCACTTTTCAGGAGCGGTGCGGGGCGCTCTTGCACCGCCAGGTCGCCCAGGCCCAGCGCCTGTGCGTACTCGCGCAGGGCCGCGCCGGTGTGCGATGTCGGGTGCTGGCGCACGTCCTGCGGCGTGCCCTCGGCCACGATCATGCCACCGCCGTCGCCACCCTCGGGGCCCAGGTCAATCAGCCAGTCGCTGGCGCGGATCACGTCCAGGTTGTGCTCAATGACGATGAGCGAGTGCCCGGCGTCCAGGAGCTTGCGCAGTGCGCGCATGAGCTTGGCAATGTCGTCAAAGTGCAGGCCGGTGGTGGGCTCGTCGAACAAAAACAGCGTGCCCTTGCGCGCCAGTGGCTGGCGCGACTTGGCTTGCGTGCGCGCGGCCTCGGCCAGAAAGCCCGCCAGCTTCAGGCGCTGGGCCTCGCCGCCCGAGAGCGTGGGCACGCTCTGGCCCAGTTGCAGGTAGTCCAGCCCCACGTCGATGAGTGGCTGCAAGGCGCGGATGACTTGGGCGTCATCGGCAAACAGCGCAGCCGCTTCGCTCACCGTGAGTGCCAGCACGTCGGCTACGTTCAGCGCCACGGTGGCGGGGCGGGGTAAATGGGGGGCAGATTCCAATTGATTGGTGCTGGGGCCATCGCCCACTGGCTGGCCTGCCAAAGAATGGGGCTCTGACCCCCATCTCTCTGGCCCCGATTTCTCGGGCCCCGCCCGTTCGATGGTCACTTCCAGAATTTCGGGGCGGTAGCGTTTGCCGTCGCAGTCGGGGCAGCGCAGGTACACGTCGCTCAAGAACTGCATCTCCACATGCTCAAAGCCCGAGCCGCCGCAGGTGGGGCAGCGCCCGTCGCCGCTGTTGAAGCTGAATTTGCTGGCCGTATAGCCGCGCTGGGCGGCCAGCGGTGCGGTGGCAAACAGCTCGCGCAGGGTGTCCCACGCGCCCACGTAGCTGACGGGGTTGGAGCGCGCGGTTTTGCCGATGGGCGATTGATCGACAAACACCACATCGCCCAGGTGGTCGGCGCCCAGCAGGCGCACAAAGCCGCCGGGCGCCTCGGTGGCCTTGCCAAAGTGGCGCAAGAGCGCGGGCGCCAGCACGTCCTGCACCAGGCTGGATTTGCCCGAGCCGCTCACGCCCGTCACGCTGACCAGGCGTTGCAGCGGAAACTGCACCGTGACGTGGCGCAGGTTGTGCGCGTGCGCGCCTTCCAGAACCAGGCGCGGCGTGGCCTCGGTCACGGGGCGCACAAAGCCCATGCCGATGTGCTTGCGCCCGCCCAGGTACTGGCCGGTGAGGGTGTCGGCGTGGCGCAGCGCCTCGGGGGTGCCGTCAAAAACGATGCTGCCACCGCGCGCACCGGGGCCGGGGCCCATGTCGATCATGCGGTCTGCGGCCAGCATGACCGCCGGGTCGTGCTCGACCACCACCAGCGTGTTGCCCGCATCGCGCAGGCGCAGCATGGCTTCGGTGATGCGGTGCATGTCGCGCGGGTGCAGGCCGATGCTGGGCTCGTCCAGCACAAACAGCGTGTTGACCAGGCTGGTGCCCAGCGC
>NZ_JAQUAL010000137.1:0-8984 GCF_028687295.1 Simplicispira sp. | reverse complement strand
GCTCCGTGGTGGTGCATGCCGTGGGCGGCTGGATTGCCCTGCCTGCCGTGCTGCTGCTGGGTTCGCGCGCCAACCGCTACCGCAAGGACGGTGCCATTTCCGCGCACCCACCCTCGAACATTCCCTTTCTGGCTTTGGGAGCGTGGATTTTGATCGTCGGCTGGTTTGGTTTCAACGTCATGAGCGCGCAAACGCTGGACAAGATTTCCGGCCTGGTCGCCGTCAACTCCCTGATGGCCATGGTCGGCGGCACCTTGGCGGCCTTGGTGCTGGGCAAGAACGACCCCGGCTTTGTGCACAACGGCCCCCTGGCTGGCCTGGTGGCGGTGTGTGCGGGCTCCGATGTGTTGCACCCGCTGGGGGCGCTGGTGGTGGGTGCCATTGCGGGCGGCATCTTCGTGCAGATGTTCACCCTCACGCAGAACAAATGGAAGATTGACGATGTGCTGGGCGTCTGGCCCCTGCATGGCCTGTGCGGTGCCTGGGGGGGCATTGCCGCCGGTATTTTTGGCCAATCGGCACTGGGTGGGCTGGGCGGCGTGAGCTTCTGGGGCCAGCTCATCGGCACGCTGATGGGCGTGTGCTGGGCCTTGCTCGGGGGAGTGCTGGTTTATGGCGCGCTCAAGGCCACGCTGGGCCTGCGTCTGTCGCAAGAAGAGGAGTTCGATGGCGCCGATTTGTCTGTGCACAAAATCAGTGCCACCCCCGACCGGGACGCCAGCTGGTAATCCCCACAATGGTGCAATCAGCCGCCTTTATCCTGGCTGCTGTGCCTGCACCCAGGCGCTAATGGTGCGCTGGTCAGTCAGGGTGCGCACCGCTTGGTAAGCCTCCTCGGCCTGTGCGAAGCGGCGGCGCAGCAGGTTCAGCCACTGCTTGAGGCGCCCGGCCCGCTGGCGCGGCTCCAAGTCTTCGCATACCAACTGCCAAAAGCGGGCGATATGGGGCAACAGCTCGGGCCATTGCACCGGCGCTGATGCGGCCTGTGCGGTGCCAGGCAGCGCATCGGCAGCGCGGATGGCCCAGGCCAGGCCGGGGTCGGCCACCATGCCGCGCCCCAGCATCAGCGCGTCGCAGCCCGAGACGGTGCGGCAGCGCTGCGCATCCTGCACCGTCCAGATTTCGCCATTGGCCACCACGGGCACCGACACGGCAGCGCGGATGGCCGGAATCAGCTCCCAGTACGCGGGTGGGCGGTAGCCGTCGAGCTTGGTGCGCGCGTGGACGACGATCTCGCAGGCGCCGCCGTCCTGCATGGCCTGGGCACACTCGCGCATCAGGCTGGCGTCGTGGTAGCCCAGGCGCATCTTGGCGGACACCGGCAGCTGCGCGGGCACGGCACGGCGCACCGCCGCCACCAGCGCAGCGATGCGTTCAGGCTCTTGCAGCAGGGCTGCACCGCCGCCGTGGCGATTGACCACCTTGGCCGGGCAGCCAAAGTTCAGATCGATGCCCTCAGGGCCCAAGGCCGACAGGCGCGCGGCGTTTTCGGCCATGCACACCGGGTCTGACCCCAGCAGTTGGGCGCGCACCGGCACGCCCGCCAGCGTGCGCCCGCCGTGGTGCAGCTCGGGCAGGTAGCGCAAAAACACTTTGTCGGGCAGCAACGTGCCCGTGACGCGGATGAACTCGGAGACGCAGCGATCCACCCCACCCACCCGCGTGAGCACGTCGCGCAGCACAAAATCCAGAAGCCCCTCCATGGGGGCGAGCAGCAAGGTCATGGCGCGGGCGCGGAGCAAATCCGCACGCTTATTTAAGTCAAATCGGCCTCTAGCGCTTATGGGCTAAGCGCGGGCAGCTATCAAAAAAATAGCCAGACAACTTGCGCTGCCTGGCCCTGTCACAGCGCAGTAGTTCAGGCCGCAGCCAGCCGCCACAGCGAGGTGACTTCGGCTGCGCGCGCCTGCGCCAGCGCATCGGCGGCCTCGGTGGCCTTGGCGTGTTGGGGGCGCACGTCATGGCGCTCCAGCACACGCAGGCCGCCCTCGGCAATCCACGCCAGCAGTTGCTCGCGCGGGCGCAGGCCCAGGTGCTCAGCCAAGTCCGACAACACCAGCCAGCCCTCGCCGCCGGGCGCCAAGTGCGCCGCCAGCCCCGACAAAAAGCCGCGCAGCATGCGACTGCCTTCGTCGTACACCGCGCGCTCGATGGGCGAGCTGGGCCGTGCCGGCACCCAGGGCGGGTTGCAGACGATGAGCGGCGCCTGCCCGGCAGGGAACAAGTCCACGTCTTGCAGTTCGACCTGCTTTTGCAGGCCCAGGCGCTGGAGGTTGTCCTGGGCGCAGGCCAGCGCGCGCGGTGCGTTCTCGGTGGCCACAATGCGCTGCACGCCCCGGCGCGCCAGCACCGCCGCCAGCACGCCCGTGCCGGTGCCGATGTCAAACGCCAGCGCCTTGGAGGGCAGCGGCGCTTGGGCGACCAGATCGATGTATTCGCCGCGCACGGGCGAGAACACGCCGTAGTGCGGGTGAATGCGGTTGTGCGGCTCTGCGCCCAGGGCGGCAATTTCTACGCCCTTCTTGCGCCACTCGTGCGCGCCGACCACGCCCAGCAGCTCGCGCAGCGACACCACCTGCGCCTCGCCCGTGGCGGGGCCCCAGGCTTCGGTCAGGGCTTCCGTCCAGTCGGGGGCGCGGCGCAGCTTGATGCGGTAGTCGCCCTCGACCCGGATGACGATGGCCGCCAGCGTGCGCGCCCGCTGCGACTGCGCCTGGCGGTGCAGGTGAAACACTTCTTCGGGCGTGGACTGGGCGATTTTTTGCGCCGCGCGGGCCGCCGCCTTGGGCGGCTTGGCCTCAATGCGCCGCTGCAAGGCTTGCAAGAGCAAACGCGCGTTCTGGAAATCGCTGCGCCACAGCATGGCAGTGCCAGCGCAGGCAAAGCGGTAGGCAGAGTCGGCGGACAAGGTGTCGTGGGCCAGCTCGACGCGGCGCGGCGCACTGGCGCCGCTTTCGGAACGCCAGCGCGCTGTGCGCACCTCGCCCTGTTCGTTCCATTCAATCATGGTGTCTTTCAGTTCAGTGGTCGTTTGAGGCGGACTTCTTCAATCTTCACGCTGCCGACCACGGCGGTTTTGGCGGTGGTCATTTCGCGCTTGAAGCCAGCGAGTTCATGGAAACGGATGGCGCGCTCGTTGCGCAGCGGCACCCAGGCGGTGACGTTGGTGCAGCCTTCTTCTTGCAGGCCTTCACGGGCGGCATCCCACAGGGCCAGGCCAACGCCCTGGTTCCAGTGGCTGGGGGCGGCGTAAATGGCCCAGATTTCACCCGTGGTGGGGCGCGATTTTTCATCGCGGGAGCGGTCGTAACCGACAAAGCCGACGATCTTTTCGTCTTCCACCGCCACCTGCACCTGGGGCTCGCAGTATTCAATGGCTTCACGCCAGTAGGCCTGGCGTTTTTCTACCGACATGGCTTTGAGCTGTTCGTCAGGAATCAGGCCTTTGTAGGCCGTCTGGGCAGACAGGGTGTGGAGTTGGGCAATGGCTTTGGCATCGCGAAGCGTCGCGGGGCGTACCTGAATGGACATGGAGAAAACCGAACGGAAACAGGGGAAAAATTCAAAAGGACGCGCATTGTCGCCGCAAACGAATTTCCGCCCAATACCCTCAGGAGCGCTAGCACCCACTGCGGCCCGGGCCTATGGCGGTAGGTGCTGCCAATAACGCGCGCGCTGTTGGCGCTCGCACTGCACCTGCGCCGGTTGCGTCGAAGACCAGGTGGCCGCGCCGCAGTGTGCCGATTGCACCAGCGCCATGCCGCGCGCCTGTACGCGCTGCACCACCTCGGGCGCGGGGTGGCCAAAGCGGTTGCGGTAAGCCGCCTGCACCCAGGCGCTGCGCGCGCCCACGGCATCCAGAAACTCGGCGCTGGACGATGTTTTGCTGCCGTGGTGGGGCAGCAGCAGCACATCGGCGGCCAGTGGTGCGCCCGCTGCCACCAGGGCCTGCTCTTGCGCGCGCTCGATGTCGCCCGCCAGCAGGGCTGCCGCGCCCGTGGCAGCAGTGATGCGCAGCACGCAGCTGTGTGCGTTGGTCTGCGGGCGCCGGGCGCTGCCGGGGGTGTGGGCCGTGGCAGGCTGCGCGGGGTGGATCACGGCAAACTCCACGCCATCCCAGTGCCAGCGCTGGCCCGCCACGCAGGGCTGGGCCGGTGGCAAAGCCGCTGGTGCCGTCTCCGGGGCGATGGAGCCAGTGAGCAGCGCCTGGGGCTGGGCGGCCAGCACGGCGGGCGCGCCGCCAGTGTGGTCGCTGTCGCGGTGGCTGAGCATGAGCACATCCAGGCGCTCGCCCAGCGCGCGCAGCAGCGGCACCAGCACGCGCTCGCCGGCATCGCTGTCGAGGCTGTAGCGCGGGCCAGCGTCGTAGAGCAGGCTGTGGCGGGCCGTGCGCACCAGCACGGCGCTGCCCTGGCCGATGTCGGCGGCCAGCAATTCAAACTGGCCGGGCGCGGGCCGCAGCGTCTGCCAGCACAGCACGGGCAGCAGCAGCGGCAGGCCCAGCGCGCGCACTGGCCACGGCAGGCGCAGCGCCAACAGCGCGCCCCCCAGCACCCCCGCCAGCCCGGCCCACAGCGGCGCCTGGGCCAACCACAGCGATGCCCAGGGCACACTGGCCAGCGGCTGCAAGAACGCCACCAGCGCCTGCACCGCCCAGCCCGCCAGTTGCCACAGTGGCGCCCACAACACACCCAGCAGCGCCAGCGGCGTAACCACCAGCGTGACCCACGGAATCGCCAGCAGATTGGCCCCCAGCGCCACCAGCGACATCTGGCCAAACAGCAGCAGCCCCAGCGGACTCAAAGCCAGCGTGACCACCCACTGCTCACGCAGCATCAAGATAAATCGACCTCTAACGCCCGCTGGACGTGCGCTGGCAGCTCCTGAATCAGTAGCAAACAAAATCCCCACGGCGACAAAGCTCAGCCAGAAACCGCTCTGCCACAGCGCCCACGGGTCGGTCAGCACCACGGCAGCGCAGGCCAGCAGCCACACCTGGGGCCAGGGCCAGCGCAGGCCCGCCAGACGCAGCAGCGCCAGCACGCACAGCATGGTCACGGTGCGCTGGGCGGGCACCCCCCAGCCGCTGAACAGCGCATAGGCCGCCGCCAGCGCTGCGCCACCCACCAGCGCCGCAGACGGCGCAGGCACTGCCAGCGACAGCCGCGCCGAGCGCCGCCACAGCCACTGCACCAGCGCTGCCGCCAGCCAGGCAAACAGCGTGATGTGCAGGCCCGAAATGCTCATCAAATGGGCCACGCCGGTGGCACGGAACACGTCCCAGTCGGCGCGGTCGATGGCGCGCTGGTCGCCCGTGACCAACGCGGCCACCACGCCCGCCACCTGCGCGCCCTGGCCACTGCCGGGGCCATCACCGGGGGCGGCCAGGGCGTCCAGGATGGCGTCGCGCACCGACTGGCGGGCCTGCTCCACGGGGTATTGGGCGGTGGCCTCCAGGCGCACGGGAGGTACATCGCGGGCGCCGGTGCGCACGTAGCCCACGGCCTGCACGCCCTGCTCCCACAGCCACAGCTCGTAGTCAAAGCCGTGCGGGTTGCGGGCGCCGTGCGGTGCTTTCAGGCGCACGGTCAGGGCCCAGCGCTCGCCCGCGCGCAATGCGGGGGCCGGACGCGCTGCCGCATCGCCTGTGCCGTACAGCGTGCTGTGGTACCAGCCCAGGTCGATCAGGGTGGGCAGGCGCACTGGCTGCCCGCCCAAGGCGGCATCTGCCGTGGCGCCCGCAGCAATGCCTTGGGGCGCGTCCACAGAGGGGGATTGCACAGCACCGCGCCGCGCGCCCTGCGGTGG
Organism: Simplicispira sp.; assembly: GCF_028687295.1. NCBI lineage: Bacteria > Pseudomonadati > Pseudomonadota > Betaproteobacteria > Burkholderiales > Comamonadaceae > Simplicispira > Simplicispira sp. The sequence goes on along the minus strand of NZ_JAQUAL010000137.1, from coordinate 3,176 downwards.
CGCCAGCTGCGCCGACTCCACCGCCAGCCGAAAGCGCAGGCCCACGGCGCTGGGCTGGGGCATGGCCACCACGGTGCCGGTAACGCGGATGTCGCGCCCCTCCAGCGCGGGGGACAGGGCCTGCGCCGCAAAATGCGCCGCACGCAAACCAGTCACCCCGGCCATGGCCAGCGCAGCCGCCAATGCCACCGCCCCCGTCCGCAACCCGGCGCGCCGCCACCACCCCGGCGCGCGCACCAGTGCCAGCGCCAGCACACCCGCCACCAGCCCCAGCAGGCCATAGGCCCAGGGCGGCCACAACACCGGCTGGCGCACCTGCCATGCAGCCCCGGCCAGACCACCCACCAACGCAGCCGGCAGCAGCCACGCCGGGCGCAGCCCTGCGCTACTTGCATCGCCAGCATCGCCAGCATCGCCCACAGTCTGCGCGCCCGCGCTGCCCAACGGCACCACGCCAGACAACGGCGAAACGCGCGCAGATGGCGACAGTGCAGGTGCTGGCGGTGGTGCAGACGGCGGCAAATCCATGTCGGCATGGTAAGGGCGTGTGCAACACTTGCGGCCCCTCTACCGCACTGGCCTGCACCGCCGCGCTCAGGCGCCCCGTGGCAGGCACAGGCGGACTCACCTACTGTTTGAAAGGTCTCCCATGAACGTGTACGACAAGCTCAACGAACTGGGCATCACCCTGCCCCCCGTGGCAACGCCCGCCGCCGCCTATGTGCCCTATGTGCAAACGGGCAAGCTGCTCATGCTCAGCGGCCACATTGCGCGCAAAGACGGCAAGCCCTGGGTCGCGCAGTTGGGCCGTGACATGGGCACCGAAGAGGGCAAGCTGGCCGCCCGCGCCGTGGCCATTGACCTGCTGGGCACGCTGCACGGCGCCACCGGCGATCTGAACAAAATCCAGCGCATCGTCAAGCTGATGAGCCTGGTCAACTCTACGGGCGACTTCACCGAGCAGCACCTGGTGACCAACGGCGCCAGCGAGCTGCTGGGGCAGGTGTTTGGCGAGCGCGGCGTGCATGCGCGCAGCGCTTTTGGCGTGGCGCAGATTCCGCTGGGCGCCTGCGTGGAAATCGAACTGATCGCTGAACTGGCCTGAGTCGCCGGGGCGGTGCAGCGAACCTCAAGCGCGTGCAGCGACCACCGCGCCTTGGGCGTCCACCCGGAACACCGACACCACCTGCGCCAGCTGCTGGGCCTGTTCGCGCAGGCTTTGGGCGGCGGCGGCACTTTGCTCGACCAGGGCGGCGTTTTGCTGCGTCATCTGGTCGAGGTTGCCCACGGACTGGTTGACCTGGGAAACGCCCTCGCTTTGCTCGGTGGCGGCGGCGGTGATCTCGCCAATCATGTCGGTCACGCGCTGCACCGATTGCACGATCTCCTGCATGGTGGCGCCCGCGTCTTCCACCAGACGCGAACCTGCCTGCACCTTGTCCACCGAGGTGCCGATGAGCTGCTTGATCTCACGCGCGGCCGCAGCGCTGCGGCCGGCCAGGCTGCGCACCTCACTGGCCACCACGGCAAAGCCCCGGCCCTGCTCGCCCGCACGGGCCGCTTCCACGGCTGCGTTGAGCGCCAGAATGTTGGTCTGAAAGGCAATGCCGTCGATCACGCCGATGATGTCGGCAATTTTCTGGCTGCTGTGGTGGATGTCGTGCATGGTGGACACCACCTGCGCCACCACCGCGCCGCCGCGCTGGGCCACCGCGCTGGCCCCCACGGCCAGGCTGCTGGCCTGCTGGGCGCTGCTGGCGCTTTGCCCAATGGTGCTGGCAAACTGGTCCATGGCCGAAGCGGTCTGCTGCAAGTTGCTGGAGGTCTGCTCGGTGCGCACCGACAGGTCGTGGTTGCCGCTGGCAATCTCGGCGCTGGCGGTGGCGATGCTGTCGGTGCTCTGGCGCACCTGCGACACCACACGGCCCAGCGCACTGGCCATGGTTTGCAGCGAACGCAGCAAATCACCGAACTCGTCGCCCCGGGTGACCCGCTCGGTGGCGCTCAGGTTGCCCTGGGCAATGCGCTCAGCCCACTGCGTGGCCTGTGCCAGCGAGCGCTGCATGCCCCGGATGAACCAGAAAGCGGCCAGCGCAATCAGCACCACCAGCACCACAATGGCCGCCGTAGCCATTTGCGCTGTGTGCGCACGCGCCCGCACCTGTTCTTGCCGCCAAGCCTGGGCGGCGTCGCGCTGCATCTGCACAAAGTCGCGCAGGGTTTGCAAGTAAGCGCTGGTTGCCGGGTTGTACGACTGGCTGATCAAGGCCAGGGCCTGCTCGTGCTGGCCCTCGGCCTTGAGCTTGCGCGCCTGGCCGCGCAGGTCGATCATGGCCTTGCGGGCTGCGGCCACCTTGGCCATTTGCGCTTTGTCGGCCTCGGTCAGTGCCATGGCCTCGATGGATTTTTGCACTTCGCTGATTTGCGCCGAAGTGGCAGCAATCACATCTTTAAAGGTGGCCTCCACCGCCGGGTCGCTGCTGGTAACCAGGGCCTGGGTGCGCGCCGCGTTGGTTTGCGTCAAGCCCATCCACAGGCTGGCCGCATCCAGGCGCGCGCCCAGTTCACGGCTGACGGCATCGCCCTGGGTTTGCAACATGGCCGTGCGATACCCCGAAAAACCCACGATCAGCACCAGCATGGTGATGACGAAGGCCACTGCCAGCCACAGCTGGTGCGCAATGCGCCACTGATTCAACATCCATATCTCCCTACAAACGGTATTGGTTTGCAGGCGATGTTGCGCGCTTTCTGTGGTTTGTTCAACCGCTATGGGCGTCTTTTGCCACCAGGGTGGCAGTTACACCACGCGCGCCACACTGGCGGGCTTGAAGCCAAAGTTGGCATCGCGCCCCTTGCGCGCGCGCACCGCCTGGGCGTTGTTCAGGCTGCGAATCTCCAGCGTTTCCTCGCGTGCCTTGCCGCCGCGCCCCACACCGGCAATGCGCACGCTGCGCGTGTAGGCGGCAGCGCCCGCCAGCTGGTCTTTGTCTTCCAGGGCCATCAGCATCAGGCCGCGCCCGCCTTTTTCCATGGGTTTGAGTTCGCTGATGTCAAACGTCAGCAGGCGCCCGCCCACCGTGGCGCAGGCCACGTGTGTGGCCGCTGGCAGCGGTGCGCTGGCGCTGGTGTGGGCGGCGTGCGAGGGCACGCACACCGTTTCGCCCTCGGCCAGG
>NZ_JAQUAL010000136.1:0-9044 GCF_028687295.1 Simplicispira sp. | reverse complement strand
AAGGGAATGTTCGAGGGTGGGTGCGCGGAAATGGCACCGTCCTTGCGGTAGCGGTTGGCGCGCGAACCCAGCAGCAGCACGGCAGGCAGGGCAATCCAGCCGCCCACGGCATGCACCACCACGGAGCCGGCAAAGTCGTGAAACTCCTCGCCGGTCAGGGCCTTGATGCCGTCTTGCACCCCAAAATGGTGATTCCAGGCAATGCCTTCAAAAAAGGGATAGACCAGGCCCACGATCACGGCGGTGGCAATGAGCTGGGGCCAGAACTTGGCCCGCTCGGCAATGCCCCCCGAAATGATGGCCGGAATGGCAGCGGCAAACGTCAGCAGAAAGAAAAAGCGCGTCAGTTCAAAACCATTCTTGTGCACCAGCACATCGGCGCTGACAAAAAAATGGGTGCCATAGGCCACGCCATAACCCACGGCAAAGTACACCACGGTAGAGACTGAAAAATCGACCAGGATTTTGACCAGGGCATTGACCTGGTTCTTTTTGCGCACCGTGCCCAGTTCCAGAAAAGCGAAACCGGCGTGCATGGCCAGCACCATGATGGCGCCGAGCAGGATGAATAGGGTGTTGGTGCCCTGTTGGAGTGATTCCATGAGTCTCTCGTGGCCTGTTCGCAGGCAATGAACACTGTTTTGGTGCAGAGCACCCGTTGGTGCACCAGAAAAAGCAAAAAATGCGCCAGCTTGGTGTGTCAACCGGATGACAGGCCCGGACGTTGAGCGTTGGCATTTGCTTTCGGTGTGGCTGTCTCTCAGTCCGCCTCTTTATGAACTCCCCCATTTCCCGCAACCCCTTGATCGACGCTATCAAGGGCTTGGCCTGTGCGGCCATCGTTTGGCACCATCTGGCTTTTTACGGGCCTATGTCCGACACGGCCCAGCCACTGTTTCCGCAGCTGATCTCCTGGCTCTACGACTATGGCCGCATGGCGGTGCAGGTGTTTCTGGTGTTGGGAGGCTATCTGGCCGCTGCCAGCCTGGCGCCCGAGGGTGTAGCGCGCTTTGGCAGCCCAGCGCACAAAATCGCCCAGCGTTTTGTGCGCCTGGTGGTGCCTTATGCCGTGGCACTGCTGGTGGCGGTGCTGGCAGCGGCGCTGGTGCGGCCTTGGCTGGAGCACCCCAGCGTGCCCGCCGAACCCCATTTGTCGCAGCTATTGGCCAACGCGCTGTTGCTGCAAGACGTGGTGGGCGAAGAAGCGCTATCGGCGGGCGTGTGGTACGTAGCCATTGATTTTCAGTTGTTTGCGCTGGCTGTCGGGGTGCTGGCATTGGCGCGTTGGCTGGCGGGCCATGGCGCTGGTGCGGTGCTGCTGGGGCGCGCACTGGTGCTGGCCGGGTGTGCGCTCTCGCTGTGGTGGTGGAACCGCGTGCCCGGTCTGGACATGTGGGCGATTTACTTCTTTGGCGCCTACGGCCTGGGCATGCTGGCGCACTGGGCGGTGCGTGCGCCGCGTGCGCTGCCCTGGCTGGTGGCCATGGCGATGCTGGGGGGCGTGGCGCTGGCGCTGGAGTTTCGTGGCCGGATTCTGGTGGCGCTGCTGACCGCTTTGGGGCTGGTCTGGGCGCTGCGCCGGCCTTGGCCGCAGGGTGGTGTCCAGGCCCTGGTGCGGCCATTGCAGCAGTTGGGGCAGATGTCGTATTCGGTGTTTTTGCTGCACTTTTCGGTCTGCCTGCTGGTCAATGCGCTGGTGGCGCAGTGCTGGCCGCAGTCGCCGTGGGCCAATGCACTGGGCATGTGCGCGGCTTTCGGGTTGTCGCTGTGGGCGGCCCGGCCCTTGTACCTGCATGTGGAGCGCCATGTGCCCGACGTGGCGCTGGCCTTGCGCTGGCAGGCCGCGCTGGTGGGCGGCGGCTGGCTGGTAGCACTGCTCAGGCCGGTGGTGTGAGGGGGGTGTCGCTGGCGTTGGTGCTGCTGGGTGCAGCGCTGTCTGCGGGCGCGGCGCTGTCGCTGGTGCGGGCATTGCGCTGGCGGCGGTGGTCAATGAACCAAGCCAGAAACGGCAGCAACAGCAGCGAGCCCGGTATCGCCCAGATGATGAGGTAGGGGCTGACCGCCGAGGCCGAGCGCATGACTTCGCGCAGGCGGGTGCGCTCATCCAGGCTCCACTGGCCCTGGCGGCGCTGGCGCAGTAGCCAGACCACTGAGCCCTTCATGGTGGCTATTTCACGGCGCAGGCGGTTTTGTTCGCGGTGGTTGCCAGCCAGAAAAGTGCTGAACCACTGGGGCCGATGGGCCATGCGCCGCTCCAGGGCCTTGGGGCGCTGGTGCAGAAAGGGCTTGCGGTGCATGGCGGGGGTGAAGTCGCAGCAGCGCCGCAGCAGCGGCGTGGCTTCAGCGGTGCAGTTCGCCCGCACGCTCGGGCTGGAACAGAATGTCTGTCACGCGCACCGTCATGGCCTTGCCACCGGGGCCGGGCCAGGCCAGCTCATCGCCCACCGACAAGCCCAGCAGCGCGCTGCCTACCGGGGCGAAGATGGACACCTTGTCGGCACTGCCGTCCAGATCGCGCGGGTACACCAGCGTCAGGCGCAGCTCTTTGCCGGTTTCGACGATGGAGAACTGCACGGTGGAGTTCATGGTGACCACGTTGGGCGGCATCTGCTCGGGCGGCAGCACGTCAGCGCGGTCCAGCTCGGCTTGCAATTCAGCCTTGCCTGCAAACGCGCTCGATGGAATCGCGGCCAACAGGGCTTCGATCCGATCCAGATCCAGGGAAGACAGAATGAGCTGGGGCTTTCTTGCCATGACGACCTCGAAAAATTGACAGGCTGGCAATGTAGCCTATCGCCGATCTCGCACGCGGGCGCATGGGCAAATGTGGCCCTGGCGCCGGGGCGGCTTCAGCTGCGGGCGTGTGCGGTGTTGGGTGCGGTGGTGGCTGCCATGGGCGCCTGCCGGGTGTTGCGACATGGCGCGTAGATGTCTTGTTCGGCTTGGTAGACGGTACTTTGCACGTCCATCAACCCGAGCACAGCGTGGAAATAGCCGTCGTGCGTGATGCGCCGCTGGGCCAGGTCTTTTTGCAGGCAGGCTGTGGCCACGCCGCTGCGCGATTGCATTGCCGGTGACAGCCAGGTAATCCAGGGCACCTGCTTTTGCACATCAGGGGCAATGGCATAGGGAAGGCCGTGCAGGTAGAGGTTACCCTCGCCCAGCGATTCGCCGTGGTCTGATACATAAACCATAGCAGTCTGCGCTTTGTCTGCCTGCGTTTCCAGCCATTGGATGGTGGCATTCAGGAAATGGTCGGTGGCCACGATGCTGTTGTCGTAGGCGTTGACCACCTGGGCCTGATCGCACTCTTGCAGCGCGTTGGAGGTGCATTCGGGGCCAAAGCGTTTGAGCGATGCGTCCGAGCGCTTGTAGTAGGCGGGGCCGTGGCTGCCCATCTGGTGCAGCACCACCACGGTGCCGCGCGCACGCTGTTCGGCGGGCAGGGCAGCAATGCGCTCTTCCAGTACCTTGAGCATGATGGGGTCGCTGCACTCACCATCGGGGCACAAGGCCGGGTCTTTCAAGGCCGTGGTGCTGGTTTGGGCCACGCGGTCGCACACCCCTTTGCAGCCCGATTGGTTGTCCACCCACAGCACGGCCAGACCGGCGTGCTGCAACACATCCAGCAGGGTCTCGGAGTTAGTTTTGCGCCCTTCGAAACCATCGCGCCCCAGGTGCGAGAACATGCATGGCAGCGAGGCGGCGGTGCTGGTGCCGCACGACCAGGCGTTGGTAGCGCTGACCAGATCGCTGCGTGCCGACAGCAGCGGTGTGGTGGGTCGGGCATAGCCATTGAGGCCAAAGTTGGCGCTGCGGGCAGTTTCGCCCAGCACCAACACCAGCAGGGGGGGCTTGGTTTGCCCGGCGTAGCTGGCACCCAGCTGGGCGTCGCGTCCCAGAGGCTGCATCGTGCTGGTGTCGATGCGCAAGGGCTTGGTGGCGATATGGCCCAGTGCGTACACGCTGTTGAGCGGGTTGATCAGGTAGCGCAGCTGGGTGTGGTTGCGCATGGTGGAGGCAAAGTCCTGAAACACCAGCAGCAAGCTGGCTACCAGCACCACCACCGCTCCCAGCAACAGCAAGCCGTTGTGCGCCACATGGCGCAGCGCGCCCAGTGGCCGCACCGGGCGTTGCAGCAGCCACCACAGCGGCGGTGCGGCCAGCGCCAGCACCGTGGCGGCCAGGCGCCAGTTGAGTAAATCACCGGCTTCGCGCACATCGGTTTGCAGCACGTTGGTGAGCATGCTGGCGTCGATGACGATGCCGTAACTGAGCATGAAGTAGGTGCCCAATGCTGCCATCAACACCACCAGAACCAGTGCTGGTTTGAGGCCCCGGCCCCAGGCCAGCAGGCTCAAGAGCGCCACGTTGCCTGCTGCCACGATGACGGCAAACGCCAGCCCGAAGCTGGCGCCGCGCAGGCCCGTGTGGTCAGGCAGCGCCGCCACTTCGCGCCAGAGCGGCACGTTGCAGGCCGTGGCCAGCCACACGCTGACCAGCACCACCAGCCAGGCGGGGTGCCAAGCCTGGGGTGCGTTGGCCGTATCCGAGGAATGGAATGGGGTGCGGGTGTTGGCGAGAAAAGGCAGCCAGCGGGTCAGTGTGTGGGGCATGGGCAGCGATTGTTGGGCCGCTGCCTTAAGTGCAGATTAATCTGCGCTACGCGCCAGACCCAGCTGCTGTGCGTGGTGCGCCAGGTGGTCTGCCATGAAGCTCTGGATGAAGTAGTAGCCGTGGTCGTAGCCTGCGTGGCGGCGCAGGGTGAGTGGCTGGCCGACGGCGGCGCAGGCGGCCTCGAAGGCTTCGGGCTGCAGTTGCTGCTGGGCCAGAAAGTTGTCGGCCAGGCCTTGGTCGATCAGGATGCCGCCGGGGTAGGGCGCGTGCGCTTGTGCGGTCATCAGCGCGCTGGCGTCGTGCGCCTGCCAGGCGCTGGCATCGTTGCCCAGGTAGCCGCTGAAGGCTTTGCGGCCCCAGGCGCACTGCGAGGGCGCGGCAATCGGCGCAAAGGCCGACAGGCTCTGGAAGCGCCCCGGGTGGCGCAGCGCCAGCGTGAGCGCGCCGTGGCCACCCATCGAATGGCCAAAAATGCCCAGGCGGTCGCCGTCGATGGGTTGCGTGGCTGCCAGCAGCGGCAGCAGCTCGTGCAGCACATAGCTTTCCATGCGCCAGTGCGTGGCCCACGGCGCCTGGGTGGCATCGAGGTAAAAGCCTGCGCCCATGCCAAAGTCCCAAGCGTCGGCTTCGCCCGCCACGCCCGCGCCGCGCGGGCTGGTGTCGGGGGCGATCAGCGCCAGGCCCAGCGCGGCGGCCAGGCGCTGGGCACCGGCCTTGGTGGCGAAGGTGTCTTCGGTGCAGGTCAGCCCCGCCAGGTAGAGCAGTGCGGGCACCTGCGCACCCGCCAGCGCTTGCGGCGGCAGGTACAGCGCAAACTGCATGGGCAGGCCGATTTCACGCGAGGCGTGGCGGTAAAAGCGCTGAACGCCGCCAAAACAGGCGTGTTCGCTGCGCAGTTCCAGAGCATCTGAAGTCATGGTGCTATTTTTTTGATAGCTGCTAGCGCACGTCTTCTGAGAGTTTGACATTATTTTGATGTGCAATCCCTTGCAGGGCATGCGCTATGCGCTATGGTTTTTAATAAACCACCACCGAGCGGATCGACTTGCCCTCGTGCATCAGGTCGAACGCGGTGTTGATCTCGGTCAGTGGCATGGTGTGCGTGACAAAGGGCGCGAGCTGGATCTTGCCGCTCATGGCGTCTTCGACCATGCCCGGCAGCTCGGAGCGGCCCTTGACGCCGCCAAAGGCCGAGCCCAGCCACTTGCGCCCCGTCACCAGCTGGAACGGGCGGGTGGAAATCTCTTTGCCCGCCCCGGCCACGCCGATGATGACGCTCTGGCCCCAGCCCCGGTGCGCGCACTCCAGCGCCGCGCGCATCACATCGACGTTGCCAATGCACTCGAAGCTGTGGTCCACGCCCCAGCCGGTCATCTCGACGATGACTTGCTGGATGGGCTTGTCAAACTCTTTGGGGTTGACGCAGTCGGTGGCGCCAAAGGTGCGAGCCAGATCGAATTTGCCCGGGTTGGTGTCGATGGCGATGATGCGCCCGGCCTTGGCCAGTTTGGCGCCCTGGATCACCGCCAGGCCAATGCCGCCCAGGCCGAACACGGCCACGGTGTCGCCCTCTTGCACCTTGGCGGTGTTCTTGACGGCGCCCAGGCCGGTGGTCACGCCGCAGCCCAGCAGGCAGACCTGTTCGGGATTCGCGTTGGGGTTGACTTTGGCCAGCGACACCTCCGCCACCACGGTGTATTCGCTGAAGGTGGAGCAGCCCATGTAGTGGTAGATGGGCTGGCCGTTGTAGGAAAAGCGTGTGGTGCCGTCAGGCATCAGGCCCTTGCCCTGGGTGGCGCGCACGGCCACGCACAGGTTGGTCTTGCCGCTTTTGCAGAACAGGCACTCGCCGCATTCGGCGGTGTAGAGCGGAATCACGTGGTCGCCCGGTTGGACGCTGGTCACGCCTTCGCCCACTTCGACGACGATGCCTGCGCCCTCGTGGCCGAGCACGGCGGGGAACACGCCTTCGGGGTCTTCGCCCGAGAGCGTGAACGCATCGGTGTGGCAGACGCCGGTGTGGGTGATCTTGACCAGCACCTCGCCCTTTTGCGGCGGTGCCACGTCGATTTCGACGATTTGCAGGGGTTCTCCGGCCTTGAAGGCAACAGCAGCTTTGGATTTCATGGGGTGGATCTTTGAAGGGGTTGCAGAAGGAGCGAAGCCGCTACTGTAGGCCATGGGTGTGGTGTCCGCAGGGCCTGCGGGAATAGGCGGACAGGCATAAAAAAAGCCCGCCAGTGGGCGGGCTGGGTGAGAGGCTGGGCGCGCTGCGGGTGCAGCGCGCTGCCTGTCAGCGCTTGTCCAGAGCAGGAACGTCGCGGCGCACCGAGCCGGTGAACAATTGGCGTGGACGGCCAATCTTGTACTCGGGGTCGCTGATCATTTCGTTCAGCTGGGCGATCCAGCCGACGGTGCGGGCCAGCGCGAAGATGCCGGTGAACAGGTTGACCGGAATGCCCATGGCGCGCTGCACGATGCCCGAGTAGAAGTCCACGTTCGGGTAGAGCTTGCGCGAGACGAAGTAGTCGTCTTCAAGGGCGATTTTTTCGAGTGCCTTGGCCAGCTTGAACAGCGGATCGTTTTGCAGGCCCAGTTCTGCCAGCACTTCGTCGCAAGTCTCTTGCATGAGCTTGGCGCGTGGGTCGTAGTTTTTGTAGACGCGGTGGCCAAAGCCCATCAGCTTGACGCCGGAGTTCTTGTCCTTGACCTTTTCCATGAACTCGCCGACCTTGTCGATGCCGCCTTGGCGCTGGATGTCTTCCAGCATGTTCAGGCAGGCTTCGTTGGCACCACCGTGGGCAGGGCCCCACAGGCAGGCCACGCCAGCGGAGATGGCGGCAAACGGGTTGGTGCCCGAAGAGCCGCACAGGCGCACCGTGGAGGTCGAGGCGTTTTGCTCGTGGTCAGCGTGCAGGATGAAGATGCGGTCCAGGGCGCGTTCCAGCACCGGGTTGACCTTGTACTCTTCGCAGGGCGTACCGAACATCATGCGCAGGAAGTTGCCTGCGTAGCTCAGGTGGTTCTGCGGGTACATGTAGGGCTCGCCCTTGCCGTACTTGTAGGCCATGGCGACCAGCGTGGGCATCTTGGCAATCAGGCGGATGGCGGCGATGTCGCGGTGCTGGGGGTTATTGATGTCGGTGCTGTCGTGGTAGAAGGCCGACATGGCGCCCACCAGGCCTGTGAGCACGGCCATGGGGTGCGCATCACGGCGGAAGCCGCGCAGGAAAAACTGCATCTGCTCGTTGACCATGGTGTGGTCAAGCACCAGCTTGTGGAAGTCAGCGCGTTGGGGGGCGTTGGGCAGATCACCCTTGAGCAGCAGGTAGCAGGTGTCGAGGTAATCGCACTGCGTGGCCAACTGCTCAATGGGGTAGCCACGGTACAGCAGCTCGCCCTTGTCGCCGTCGATGTAGGTGATAGCCGATTGGCACGACGCGGTGGACAGGAAGCCAGGGTCGTAGGTAAACATGCCCGTCTGGCCGTACAGCTTGCGGATGTCGATGACGTCCGGGCCGATATTGCCTTGGTACACAGGCAGTTCCACGCTGGGGCTGCCGTTGGAGAACGACAGGGTGGCTTTGTTGTCAGCTAACTTCATTGCTAATTTCCTTGGGTAGGTTGCCGATGGTCGGGCTGGGGCGGTGAATTCAGTGCGATGGCGTGGCTGCCCCGCTGCCACCTTGGCGCAGCATGCCAAGCACTTCACGAACTTCTTCGGTGTCCAATGGCGCTTCTGGCTCGCGCCGCCGCAGCAGCAGATCCAGCAGGTCGTTGTCCGCCAAGTCCATCAATGCCAACAAGCCGCTGGCATGGCGCTGGGTCAATTGGGGCTCGAAACGGGTGAAAAACTGTTCAATGAACAAGTCGTTTTCCAGCAAGCCGCGCCGACAACGCCAGTGCAGCTTGCTGAGTGCTCGCTCGTCGAGCAGCGGCGAGGCCGCTGCGTCGAGGCTGTGGGATGGAGTTTCACCCATGGTGGTTGGCTGTCGTGGCAGATCAGACGGCGCGGCGCACCATCAATTCCTTGATCTTGCCAATGGCGCGCGTGGGGTTCAGGCCCTTGGGGCACACATCCACGCAGTTCATGATGGTGTGGCAGCGGAACAGGCGGTAGGGGTCTTCGAGGTTATCGAGGCGCGCACCGGTGGCGTCGTCGCGGCTGTCAGCGATGAAGCGGTAGGCTTGCAGCAAACCAGCGGGGCCGACGAACTTGTCAGGGTTCCACCAGAAACTGGGGCAGCTGGTGGAGCAGCTGGCGCACAAGATGCACTCGTACAGCCCGTTGAGCTCTTCACGCTCTTCGGGCGATTGCAGGCGCTCCTTGTCGGGCGTCAGGCCTTCGTTGATCAGGTAGGGCTTGATCGAGTTGTACTGCTTGAAGAACTGCGTCATGTCCACGATCAGGTCGCGGATCACGGGCA
>NZ_JAQUAL010000012.1:0-41226 GCF_028687295.1 Simplicispira sp. | reverse complement strand
CCCCGGTTGCAGGCGATTCAAAAGGCGTCGGGCAAGGCGTCGCTGGCCGATGTGATCGTGCTGGCCGGGGTGGTGGGTGTGGAACAAGCTGCCCAGGCAGCGGGCGTGCCGGTAGAGGTGCCGTTTGCCCCGGGCCGCGTGGACGCCCGCCAAGACCAGACCGACATTGCCGCCTTTGCCGTGATGGAGCCCGTGGCCGATGGGCTGCGCAACTACCGCCGCGTGGCCAGCAGCACCAGCACCGAGGCGTTGCTGATCGACAAAGCCCAGCAACTCACCCTCACCGCGCCTGAACTGACGGTGCTGGTGGGCGGCCTGCGCGTGCTGGGCACCAACTACGACGGCAGTGCGCATGGTGTGCTTACCGACAAAGTGGGCGTGCTCAGCAACGACTTCTTCGTCAACCTGCTGGACATGGCCACCGTCTGGAAGCCCACCGACCCGACGCAGGAGCTGTTCGAGGGGCGCAATCGCAGCACCGGCGCCCTGAAGTACACGGCCACCCGCAGCGATCTGGTGTTTGGCTCCAACGCGGTACTGCGCGCCCTGGCCGAGGTCTATGCCAGCGCTGATGCGCGTGAGAAGTTGGTGCGCGACTTTGTCGCCGCCTGGAACAAGGTGATGAACCTGGATCGCTTCGATCTGGCGTGAACCGGCAGTGCCCGCGCCTTGGGCGCCGGGCATTCCCGCACCGGCCTGCCCTGCACAACGGGGTCAGGCCGGTGGCGTTTTCAGCTGCCTGCCACCAGCTTGTGTACCAGGTCGGCCGCTGTGGAGGCGCCGTATTTGCGCATCAGCCGGGCGCGGTAAATCTCTACGGTGCGGTGGCTGATGGCCAGGGCTTTGCCGATTTCTTTGGAGGTCATGCCTTCGAGCAGGCGCGCGGCCACTTCGCGCTCGCGCCCGGTCAGATCGGCCTTGACGGGGCGCTGTGCGCTCAGGTCTTCAAAGCTCCAGATGCCCGAGGCGTGCGGCGCCTCGCGGTTGAGCGCGCGGCCCGACACGTGGCACCAGAACACCTCGCCATTGAGGCGCTTCATGATGCGGCTGTCGGCGTAATAGCCCTTGGCGTTGAGGATAGGTGTCATGCGCGCGCCCAGGCGTTCGTACTCGTCGGCGCTGGGGTAGAGGATCTGGAAAGACTGGCCAATGAGCACCTCGCGCGAAGCCCCGAACATCTCGCAGACCTGGCGATTGCAGTCGATCATCGTGCGGTTGCGCGAGAGCACCAGGCCCACGGGCGCCATATCAAAAGCCAGCCGGTAATCAACATCCATAGCGCGTAGCGGTGCCGTAGTAGTGCAAATCTTTAGGGAATACTACGTAGCAGATTACGTAGTATCTTCACGATACCAAATTTCAAGGAGACTGTTGTGAACAAGGTGTTTCCCTCCGCAGCCGAGGCCCTGGCGGGCGTGGTTGCAGACGGCCAGCTGCTGGCTGTCGGTGGTTTCGGGTTGTGCGGTATCCCCGAAGCCCTGATCGATGCATTGCGCGACTCCGGGGTGAAAGACCTCACGGTGATCTCCAACAACGCGGGCGTGGACGGCTTTGGCCTGGGCAAGCTCCTGGAGACGCGCCAGATCAAGAAAATGATCTCCTCGTATGTGGGCGAGAACAAGGAGTTTGAGCGCCAGTACCTCGCGGGCGAACTGGAGCTGGAGTTCACGCCCCAGGGCACGCTGGCCGAGAAGCTGCGTGCGGGCGGTGCGGGCATTCCGGCCTTTTTCACCAAGACGGGTGTGGGCACCATCGTGGCCGAGGGCAAAGAGCTGCGCGAGTTCGATGGCGAAACCTACGTCATGGAGCGCGCGCTGGTGCCTGAGGTGTCGCTGGTCAAGGCGCACCGTGCGGACAAATCGGGCAACCTGCAGTTCCGCTTGACGGCGCGCAACTTCAACCCGGCAGCAGCCACGGCGGGCAAGGTCTGCATCGTGGAAGTGGAAGAAATCGTGGAAACCGGCGCCATCGCCCCCGACGACGTTCACCTGCCCGGTATTTACGTACACCGCATCGTGCACAACCCGACCCCCGAAAAGCGCATCGAAAAGCGCACCATCACCGCAACAGGAGCCTGAACCATGCCGTGGACCCAAGACCAAATGGCCGCCCGTGCGGCGCAAGAACTCGAAGACGGCTTCTACGTCAACCTGGGCATTGGCATCCCGACGCTGGTGGCCAACTTCACCGGCGACAAGGAAGTGTGGCTGCAGTCCGAGAACGGCATGCTGGGCATTGGCCCCTTTCCGACCGAAGACAAGGTGGATGCCGACCTGATCAACGCAGGAAAGCAGACCGTGACCACCATCCAGGGCTCGTCCATCTTCGGCTCTGACCAGAGCTTTGCCATGATCCGGGGCGGCAAAATCAACCTGTCCATTCTGGGCGCCATGCAGGTCAGCGAGAAGGGTGACCTGGCCAACTGGATGATCCCCGGCAAGATGGTCAAGGGCATGGGCGGTGCCATGGACTTGGTGGCGGGCGTCAAGCGCGTGATCGTGCTGATGGAGCATGTGGCGCGCAAAAAAGACGGCACCGAAGACATGAAAATCCTGCCCCAATGCACGCTGCCCCTGACGGGCGTGGGCGTGGTCGATCGCATCATCACCGACCTGGCCGTGATGGATGTCACGCCCCAGGGCCTGAAGGTGGTGGAGCTGGCGCCGGGCGTCACGTTCGAGGCCTTGCAGTCCAAAACCGGTGTCACGCTGCTGGCCTGAGCGCCACTGACCGCCACTGACCGTGTGGTGGCGCACCACACCCCTCCCAAGGACGCCGTGCAAGCGTCCTTTTTTGCGTGCTGTACGCGCTTGCCCTGCGGGCATGCCGGTGCTGCACCGCCCAGGTGCCATGCCGGGTGGGGCTGCACTGGGTTTTAGGGCGTGATGTTTCTCTTTGCACGGCATGACCGATACCTTCCCCGTCAGTATGGACAGTTTGGCTTTTCCAGAGCGTTTGCCTGAAAGCCCGCATTACCTGCGCGCTGTCACTGAACTGGCCCAGCGCCGTGCCGTGGTGGCCCAGGAGGCGATTTATGCCGAGGGCGGCATCAAACTGGTGGAAAAAGGTACCCGGATTGATGGCCGTCTGTACGACCGGCTGGTGCAGCACAAGCTGCGCGAACCCATTGACAGCCACCTGGCGGCAGAAGACACGATAGACCATGCGGTTTTGGTGGCCGCAGCCCGTGAGGTGGCCCGCGACTCGCCCCTGGGGCAGCTGCTGGGGCCTGCCCTGGGCACAGGCTTTGATCGCATGTGGGTGTCGCTGGCGCAGGTGCCCTTGCCCAGCACCATGGCCTTCAAGCTCACGGTGATGCGCGAACAGCGCCCCAAACTGTTCCAGCACAGCCTGGAGATGGTGATTGTGGCGATGTTTCTGGGCCTGCGCAGCGCCCTGAATGACAACGACTGCATCGCGCTCACTGCGGCGGCACTGCTGCACGATGTGGGGGTTTTGCACATGCCTCCCGCCTGGCGCGACCCGCAGCACAAATTCACCGGGGCCGACCGCAAGCAGCTGGTGGCCCATCCCATCACATCCATGCTGATGCTCCGCGCTGCGCAGGTTTATCCCCGTGAGGTAGAACTGGCCGTACTGGAACACCACGAGCGCATGGATGGCACCGGCTACCCGCGCGGGTTGCAGGGGGCCGATATTTCACCGCTGGGGCGCATCTTGCTGCTGGCCGAAGTGGTGACCGCCTTCTACGCCAAATACACCGAAGACCTGCCCGCGCAGCAACTGTCGCTGGCGCTGCGCCTGAACCACCGCAGGTTTCCGGCTGCATTGGTGGCCCATGTACTGCCGTTGCTGGGGCAGGCTGCGCCGCAAGATGCCGTGCTGCAACCCCTGGCCGCTGACGCGCCGCGCGCCATCGAAACCCTGGCGCGGGCTTTTGCCCATTGGGAAACGGCCAAAGTGGTGGCGCTGAGTCCAGACCCCGACCTCGATGGCCAGGGCATCATCACTTTTGTGGATGAGCGGCTGATGGCGCTGAAAAAAATCCTGGTCGAGGCCGGTGCCCACCCCGATCAGCAGCGCGAGATGCTGCCCCTGCTCCAGGACGATGCCGCCAGCCTGGCCGAGGTGGCCTTTGTCTGCCGCGAGGCCATGTGGCAGTTGCAGAACATCGCCAACTCCTGCCTGCGCCGCTGGCCCCTGACCACCGAGCGGCGCAACCCCATCGACGCTGCCGTGGCGCAGTGGTGCGATTGGGTGCTGGGCAAGTTGTAGCCGCTGCGCCAGCGCTACCCCAGCTTTCCGTTCACACCACGCCCTCAAACACCATCACCTCGACCACCTCGCCGCTTTGCACGCTGGCCTGGTCGTGGTGCAGCACGATCAGACCGTTGGCCTGCACCATCGAGCTGAGTACGCCCGAGCCCTGGTTGCCGGTGGTGCGCACTTGCAGCGTGCCGCCTTCGCCCACGCTGACCAGCCCACGCTGGTATTCGGTGCGCCCAGGTTTCTTGCGGATGGCCTGTGTGCTGACCGCGCGCAGCAGCGGTGGGGTGGGGTGGGTGCAGCCCATCATGCGCAGCAGGGCCGGGCGCACCAGGGCCAGAAACGTCACCATCACCGCCACCGGGTTGCCGGGCAGGCCAAACAGGATCGCCCCGTTGGGGGCTGATTCAGTATGATTTTGATAGCTGCTAGCGCCCACTGTGCGGGCGTTATAGCCTGATTTGGCTGTTATTTTGTTGCTGTCGATGCGGCCCACGGCCATGGGGCGGCCCGGGCGCATGGCGATGCGCCAGAAGGCCACGTCGCCCAGCGCTTTCATCATGGTGCGGGTGTGGTCAGCCTCGCCAACGCTGACGCCGCCGCTGGTGATGATGGCGTCGGCCTGCTGGGCGGCCTGGCAAAAAGCGGCCTCCAGCAGCGCGGGCTCGTCGCGCACCACACCCAGGTCAATCACCTCTGCGCCCAGGCGCGTGAGCAGGCCCAGCACGGTGTAGCGGTTGCTGTCGTACACGGCGCCTTCGCGCGGTGATTCGCCCAGGCTCAGGATTTCATCGCCGGTCGAGAAGTAGGCCACGCGCAGGCGCCGCTGCACCGCCACCGTGGGCAGGCCCAGGCTGGCCAGCAGCCCCAGCGCAGCGGGGGTGATGAGTGCGCCCCGGGCCAGCGCCACGCGGCCTTGCATCAGGTCTTCGCCGCGCAGACGGCGGTTGTCGCCGGGGCGCAGCACGTCGGCGGGGATGTGGATGTATTCGCTGGCGGTAGCGGTAGCGGTAGCCGTTGCGCTGGTGGTGGGGCTGGCACTGGTGGTGCCACCTGCGCGTTCGCCATCGCTGTGGGCGGCAGGCGCGCTGGCTGCTTGGGTGAATTCCTGCGGCACCACGGTGTCCAGCCCGGCGGGCATGACGGCGCCGGTCATGATCTTCACGCATTCACCGGCGGCCACGCGGCCTGTCCAGGCGGCGCCGGCCAGGGCTTTGCCTACTACGCGCAGCGTCAGCGGCGCGCCGGGCACCAGGGCGCTGCCGTCGAAGGCGTAGCCGTCCATGGCCGAGTTGTCGTGCGCGGGCACGTCCAGGGGCGACACCACATCGCCCGCCAGCACCCGGCCCAGGGCGTCACGCAGGGGCAGGGTTTCTGTGCCGGTGATGGGCTGCACCAGTTGCTGCAAAAACGCGCTGGCGCTGGCCACCGTGAGCGATTGCGGGTCGTAGCCTTGCAGGGCGGCGGCGATGTCGGCCAGGGTGGGCGCGGTGGGTGCGGCGCAGGGGGCGGTGGTCATTTCGGTCAGGGCGGTGGTGGGGGCGACGGTGGCAGCAGAGGCCGGGGCAGGGTCGGCGCTCATGCGGCTTGCTCCAGGCGGTGCAGTTCGGCGAGGGTGTTGGCGTTGCTGAAGGCGCGTGGGTCGTCACCGGGGGCGTCGAAGGGCACCAGCACGCAGCGGTGCTGGGCCGTCCAAGCGTCGATCTTCCGGCCACCGGCCTGGGTGAACTGCACCAGGCTCTCCAGCAAGTCCACGCGCAGCAGGGTGAACACGGGCTGTGCGCGCACGGCAGTGCCGCCGTGGCTGTCGTCCTCGGGGGCCGCTGCCATGGCGATGTCGGCCTGCTCGCACGCGGCGGCCTGGGCCAGGCGCGCGGCCAAGTCCAGCGGAAACAGCGGGGTGTCGCAGGGCACGGTGAGCAGCCAAGGGGTTTCGCAGCGCTCCAGCCCCGTCAAAAATCCTGCCAGCGGCCCGGCGCAGTCGGCCAGCACATCGGGCCAGACGGGGGCGCCAAATGCTTCGTAGGCGGCCAGGTTGCGGTTGGCGTTGACCATGGCGGCGCCCACCTGCATTTGCAGGCGCATCAGCGTGTGCAGCGCCAGCGGCAGGCCATGAAAATTTTGCAGGCCCTTGTCGACGCCGCCCATGCGCGCGCCACGCCCACCCGCCAGCACCAGGCCGGTGATGTCCTGGGTGTCAATCGTTGTCATGTTTATCCTCCGATGTAGCTCATCTCTATGCGCCGTGCGCCGCTGCCCACTTCGCCAGACAGGCTGGCGCGCAGCGCTGAGTAGCGGTCGGCGCGGCCTTGCCAGATGGCGGCAATGGCGCTGGCCAGGGCTTCGTCGCTGGCACCGCCGCGCAGCAGGGCGCGCAGGTCGTAGCCCTGGCCCGCGAACAGGCACAGGTACATCCGGCCCTCGGTGGAGAGGCGCGCGCGGTTGCACTCGTGGCAGAACGCCTGCGTCACGCTGCTGATGAGGCCGATCTCGCCCAGCGTGGCATCGTGCTGGCCGCTGGCGTTGGCCCAGCCCCAGCGCTGGGCGGTTTCGCCAGGGGCGCTGGGCTCCAGCGGCACCAGGGGGAGCTGTTCTTGCAGGCGTGCGATGACCTGCGCCGAGGGCAGCACCTCGTCCATCCGCCAGCCGTTGGTGGCGCCCACGTCCATGTATTCAATAAAGCGCAGCGCAATGCCGGTGCCACGAAAGTGCTGGGCCATGGGCACAATTTCGTGGTCGTTGGTGCCGCGCTTGACCACCATGTTGACCTTGAGCCCGTGCAATCCTGCCTCTTGCGCCGCCGCAATGCCCGCCAACACATCGGCCACCGGAAAGTCCACATCGTTCATGTGCCGGAATACGGCATCGTCCAGCGCGTCCAGGCTGACGGTGACGCGGGTCAGGCCCGCCTCTTTCAGGGCATGGGCCTTGCGCGCTAGCAGGGCGCCGTTGGTGGTCAGCGTCAGCTCCGGGGGTGTGCCATCGACGGTGCGCAGCTGGGCCAGCTGCGCAATCAGCGCCTCGATGTTTTTGCGCAGCAGCGGCTCGCCGCCGGTGAGGCGGATTTTGCGCACCCCGTGGGCCAGAAACTGCTGCGCCAGCCGGGTGATTTCTTCAAAACTCAGCAGTGCGCTGTGTGGCAGGTAGGGATAGTCCTTGCCAAACACGTCCTTGGGCATGCAGTAGCTGCAGCGGAAGTTGCAGCGGTCGGTCACGCTGATGCGCAGGTCGCGCAAGGGCCGCCCGCGCGTGTCGGTCAGCAGGCCGCTGGGCGGCTGCACTGGCGCGCTGGGCAGGGATGCCGCGTGGCGCTGGTCGGTCAGGGGGATAACGCGGGGTTCAGCCATGGCTGCGGTTTGTCTGCATGGCCGGCATTCTCATTCAAGCCAGCGCACGTTTTGCAAGACTTCGGCAAAGAAGCTGCGCAGGCTCAGGGTGCTCATGCTGTAGGGGTCGAACTCAGCGGCGCCCGAGTATTTCAGGAACAGTTGGCGGTTGGTGTCCAGCGAGGGCAGCAGCCCCATGGCCCAGCCGGTGAACTGGCGGTGCGTGATCTCGGACAAATCCAGGATGGCCGTGTCGCGGTGGCGCGTGTCTTTGAGGATGCGGTGGTACAGCGCATTGACCACCGTGCGGTCGCCTTCGAGCTGTTGCAGGAAGATGCCATTGTTCAGGCACAGCGCCCCGGTCACGCCCAGGCGGGCGTTGTTGCGCTGCGAGGCGCCCAGAATGTCCTTGATATCGGCGGGCCCCAGGGCGTGGGAGCAGCGGCTGGCGTAAGTCAGTTGTATCAGCATGTCGGGCGTCGATAAAAAAACGGCAGTGTGTCATGTTCCCGGCAGCGCAGTCAGGCTGGCCCCCAGTAGCCCCCACAGCACGGCGTACACACGGCGGCAGGCGTTGACTTGAGTCATAACGCAGCAGGGGCTGGGGTTTGAGAATGGCCGCTCACACTTTGCCATGACCACGGAGCCTGCACCCATGCTTTCCATTTCTCCCCTGGGGGCGCACCACGCCCGGCGCCGCACACTGCTGCAACTTTCTGCGGCTGCACTGCTGTGCCACAGCAGTGGGGCGGCGTGGGCCCAGTCAACCCCCGTCACCAGTTTGCAAATGCACCGGGCAGCCCGGTTTCGTGCCCTGTCGCAGCGCATCGCCAAAGCCTATTGCCAGGCTTTTCTGAACGTGCAGCCTGAAGACGCTGCGATGGCCATGGTCTCGTCCCGGCAACTGTTGCGTGCGGGGCTGCAAGAACTGGGCAAACAACCCTGGCCCGATGCGCTGGCCCGCCCACTGGCCCAGGTGCGCCAGTTCAGCGAGGGCCTGGATACCGCGCTGCCCATGCCGCCCACCCGGCAGTCTGTGGCAGATGCTGCCGTGCAGGCCGACAAAATGCTCCAGTCCGCTGACGCCGTGGCCGATGGCTTGCAGAAAATCGCCCCCTTCAGCACCGACAAACTGGTCAGTACCGCAGGCCAGCAGCGCATGCTGTCGCAGCGGCTGGCCAAAAATTACTTTCTGGCCGCTGCTGGATTGGAGAGCAAAGACCTGCGTGAACAGCGCACTGCCGACGCGGCTGAATTCAAGCGTGGCCTGGCCAGCCTGGCCGCCTCCACGGTGAGCAACACCACCATCCGCAGCGAAATGACCGCTGGTGAAATGCAGTGGATGTTTTTGGAGGCTGCCCTGGCCCGCGAACCTGATTTGCGCGGCCTGCGTGCCGTGGCCAGCACCAGCGAGCGCCTGCTCGGCATCATGGACAACCTGGCGCTGCAATACGAAGTCGCCCTCAAAGACCTGCGCAGCTGAGCCCGCAGCCGGGGCAGTAGCCCCTGGCCGGCGCGGACAAGGGGGCGCGCCGTAAAATGGCCGCTTCCCCCCACACCCCATTTTCATGAACGCCCCTGTTGACGTTTCCTTTTTCGCGCGCGCCGCCAAACCCTTGAGCAGCTACCGCCCCTACTGGGCCAAGCGCTTTGGCACGGCGCCGTTCCTGCCGATGAGCCGTGCCGAAATGGAGCAGCTCGGTTGGGACAGCTGCGACATCGTGCTGGTCACGGGCGACGCCTATGTCGATCACCCCAGCTTTGGCATGGCCGTGATTGGCCGGGTGCTCGAAGCCCAGGGCTTTCGCGTGGGCATCATCGCCCAGCCCGACTGGCACAGCGCCGATGCCTTCAAGGCGCTGGGCAAGCCCAATTTGTTCTGGGGTGTGACGGCGGGGAACATGGACTCCATGATCAACCGCTACACGGCGGACCGCAAAATCCGCAGTGACGACGCCTACACCCCCGGCGATATCGGCGGCAAGCGCCCCGACCGCGCCGCCATCGTCTACAGCCAGCGCTGCCGCGAAGCCTACAAAGACGTGCCCATCGTGCTCGGCGGCATCGAAGGCAGCCTGCGCCGCATCGCCCACTACGACTACTGGAGCGACAAGGTGCGCCGCAGCATCGTCGTCGATGCCAAGTGCGATCTGCTGCTGTACGGCAACGCCGAACGCGCGCTGGTGGAGGTGGCCCACCGCATCGCCGCGCGCGAACCCGTCGAGAGCATCACCGACGTGCGCGGCACCGCCTTTGTGCGCCGCGCCTCCGAGGACGGCTGGTTCGAGATCGATTCCACCAGCGTCGATGAGCCGGGCCGCGTCGAGGCGCACATCAACCCCTACCTGACCACCAGCGAGCAAGCCAGCGCCCAGGGCAGTCGCTGCGAGCCAGACGGTGCGCCCGCCAGCGCCCCTGAAAATACTCCTGATTTGATAGCTGATAGCGCATATCCAGCGGGCGTTACAGGCCAAAAACACCTTAAATCTTCTGAGGCCGTGGCCCAGCCCATGGCCTTTGTCGCCAACCCGGCGCTCAAGGCCCGCCTCAAGGCGCCGCCGCGTGACAAGAGCGTGATCCGCCTGCCCAGCTACGAGCAGGTCAAGTCGGATGCCGTGCTCTACGCCCACGCCAACCGCGTGCTGCACCTGGAGACCAACCCCGGCAACGCCCGTGCGCTGGTGCAGGCCCACGGCGAGGGTGCAACCGCCCGCGATGTCTGGATCAACCCGCCGCCCATCCCTTTGAGCACCGCCGAGATGGACTATGTGTTTGACCTGCCCTACGCCCGCAGCCCGCACCCCGCGTATGCCGACGAGCACGGCAGCCATGATGGCGCCACCAAAATCCCGGCCTGGGAGATGATCCGCTTTTCCGTGAACATCATGCGCGGCTGCTTTGGCGGCTGCACCTTCTGCTCGATTACCGAGCACGAGGGCCGCATCATCCAGAGCCGATCGGAAGACTCGATCATTCACGAGATTGAAGACATCCGCGACAAGGTCAAGGGCTTTACCGGCACCATCTCCGACCTGGGCGGGCCCACGGCCAACATGTACCGCCTGGGCTGCAAGACGCCCGAAATCGAGGCCGCCTGCCGCAAACCCAGCTGCGTGTTCCCCAGCATCTGCCAGAACCTGACCACCAACCACGACCCGCTGATCAAAATTTACCGCCGGGGCCGCGCGCTCAAGGGCATCAAAAAAATTCTGATTGGCTCGGGGCTGCGCTACGACCTGGCCGTCAAATCGCCCGAATACGTCAAAGAGCTGGTGCAGCACCACGTCGGCGGCTACCTGAAGATCGCCCCCGAGCACACCGAGAGCGGCCCGCTGGACAAAATGATGAAGCCCGGCATTGGCAGCTACGACCGCTTCAAGCAGATGTTCGAGAAGTTCAGCGAAGAGGTGGGCAAGAAGCAGTTTTTGATTCCGTACTTCATCGCCGCCCACCCCGGCACCAGCGATGAAGACATGATGAATCTGGCCATCTGGTTGAAGAAGAACGGTTTTCGGGCCGACCAGGTGCAGACCTTCTACCCCAGTCCCATGGCCACGGCCACGGCCATGTACCACAGCAACAAGAACCCGTTGCGCAAGGTCACGCGCCAGAGCGAGGTGGTGGACATCGTGCGCGGCGACAAGCGCCGTCGCCTGCACAAGGCGTTTTTGCGCTACCACGACCCGAACAACTGGCCGCTCTTGCGCGATGCGCTCAAAGCCATGGGCCGCGCTGACCTGATCGGCAACGGCAAGCACCACCTGATTCCGACCTTCCAGCCGCTCACGGACGGCAGCTACCAGAGTGCGCGGCGTACCAATTCCACGCCAGGCGCCAAAACCCGGCCCGGCACGCCGCAGCCGGGCCGTGTCCTGACGCAGCACACCGGCCTGCCGCCGCGCGCTACAGGGGCTGGCAAACCCCGCAGCGCGGGCGGTGCCCGTGGCCCTGCTGGCCCGGCAGGCGCTGGTTACCAGGCAAAAAAAGGGATTTCCAAATAGACCTTGCCTGCGCGCGCACCGCAGCGAGTCCATACACGCCTGGCAAACAAAAAGCCCCGCTCCTGTGGGGGAGGGGGCTTTTCTTGCGCCTCAACTGCGCGCAGGCGACATCGCAGTGATTCAGACCTTGTCCAGCGCCTGGGCCAGGTCGGCTTGCAGGTCGTTGATGTGCTCAATGCCCACCGACAGGCGCACCATGTTTTCGCTCACGCCGGCCTTGGCGAGTTCCTCGGGGTTGAGCTGGCGGTGCGTGGTCGATGCCGGGTGCGTGGCCAGCGATTTGGCATCGCCAATGTTGACCAGGCGTGTGAACAGCGCCAGCGCGTCCAGGAAGCGCGCACCGGCAGCGCGCGGGTCGGCGTCGCTGGTTTTCAGGCCGAAGCTCAAAATGCCCGACGCCTTGCCGCCCAGCTGGCGCTGCACCAGCGCGTGGTCGGGGTGGTCGGGCAAACCGGCGTAGCGCACCCATTCGACCTTGGGGTGCTTTTGCAGGTAGTGGGCCAGCGCCAGCGTGTTGTCGCAGATGCGGTCCATGCGCAGGGGCAGGGTTTCGATGCCTTGCAGCGTGACCCAGGCGTTGAAGGGCGACAGCGCCGCGCCCATGTTGCGCAGCGGCACCACGCGGGCGCGCCCAATGAAGGCGGCGGCGCCCAACGCCTCGGTATAGACCACGCCGTGGTAGCTCACATCGGGCTCGTTGAGGCGCTTGAAGCGCTCTTTGTGCTCGGCCCACGGGAATTTGCCGCTATCGACAATGGCGCCACCCACGCTGGTGCCGTGGCCGCCCAAGTACTTGGTCAGCGAATGCACCACGATGTCGGCGCCGTGCTCGATGGGGCGCAGCAGGTAGGGGCTGGGCACGGTGTTATCGACAATCAGCGGCACGCCATGCGCGTGGGCCACGTCGGCCAGGGCACGGATGTCGGTCACGTTGCCCAGCGGGTTGCCAATCGATTCGATAAAGATGGCTTTGGTGCGCGCATCAATGTGCTGGGCAAAGCTGGCCGGGTCGCGCGGATCGGCAAAGCGTACTTCGATGCCTTGCTGCGGGAAGGTGTGGGCAAACAGGTTGTAGGTGCCGCCATACAGCGTGCTGGCGCTGACGATGTTGTCACCGGCCTCGGCAATGGTCTGGATGGCTGCCGTAATGGCCGCCATGCCCGAGGCCACGGCCAGCGCGGCCACGCCGCCCTCCAGGGCCGCCACGCGCTTTTCCAGCACGTCGGTGGTCGGGTTCATGATGCGCGTGTAGATGTTGCCCGCCACCTTCAGGTCGAACAGGTCGGCGCCGTGCTGGGCGCTGTCAAACGCGTAGGCCACCGTCTGGTACAGCGGCACGGCGGCAGACTTGGTGGTGGGGTCGGGTGTGTAGCCGCCATGGACGGCCAGGGTTTCGATGTGCATGGATGGGTGTCCCTTGGTGTGTAAGTGTGGCAAGGCCCCGCACGGGTGCAGGGCCTGGGTGCATTGTGCATGGCACACCGGGCGGGCCTTGCAAATCGTTTGTCATGTGCTTATGTGCTGCTGCGCACGCGGGCGCTCAGCGGCGGTGCGGCGGGGGCGGCTCGTCCATGGCGATGGCGGCAGGCTGGCGGTTGCGGCGCCAGGCTTTTTCCAGTTCCACTGCCACATACACCACCAGCGCCGCGCCCAGGCAGATGGCCAGCTCGCCCAGGCTCAGGGGCGCGGTCTTGAAGATGGGGTTGAGCCAGGGCACGTAAATGGTGGCCATTTGCAGCAAGAAGGTCAGCAGCACGGCGTAGAGCAGCGGCTGGTTGCTGCGCAGGCCCAGGCGCCACAGCGGCTCGCTCTCGGAGCGAATGGCCACCACATGGGCCATTTGCGCCAGCGTCAGCACCGTGAACACCATGGTCTGCCAGTGGGCGTTGTCACTGGCAATGGCCCAGGCCTGCACGCCCAGGCACAGCCCGGAAATCAGCAGCCCCATGAACAAAATGTGCTGCCACATGCCGTGGGCGAACAGGCTCTCGCCGGGCGCGCGCGGCGGGCGTTGCATGATGCCGCGCTCGGCGGGTTCGGCGGCCAGCGCCAGGCCGGGCAGGCCGTCGGTTACCAGATTGACCCACAGGATGTGGATGGGCAACAGCGGAATGGGCAGCAGCAACAGCGGCGCCAGGAAGATCGTCCAGATCTCGCCCGAGTTGCCGGTCATGGAGTAGCGCACAAACTTGCGGATGTTGTCGTAAATGCGCCGCCCCTCTTTGACGGCGGCCACGATGGTGGCGAAGTTGTCGTCCAGCAAGACCAGGCTGGACGCCTCGCGTGCCACGTCGGTGCCGCCCTGGCCCATAGCCACGCCGATGTCGGCGCGCTTCAAGGCCGGGGCATCGTTCACGCCGTCGCCGGTCATGGCAACGAAGTGGCCCTGCGCTTGCAGCGCCTCGACGATGCGGATTTTTTGCGCCGGATCGACGCGTGCGTACACCCGCACCCGCTCTACCTGCTGGGCCAGCGTGGCGGTGTCCAGCGCGGTCAGGTCGGTGCCGGTGAGCACAGGGGCGTCCAGGCTATCGACAATGCCCAGCCGGTGGGCAATGGCGCGCGCGGTGGCCGGGTGGTCGCCGGTGATCATCACCGGCACGATGCCGGCGCTGATGCAGTCGCGCACGGCGGCCAGGGCCTCGGGGCGGGGTGGGTCGATGAGGGCGATCAGGCCCAGCAGTTCAAGCTCGCTCTCGACGGCGTCGATGGCGTTGGTGTCGGGCAGGCGCGTGTGCTGGCGCCGGGCCAGGGCCAGCACACGCAGGCCTTGCGCGGCCAGCTGGTCGGCGCTGGCCAGCACGGCGGGCCTGTCCAGCGGCGCGCTGCCGCCTGCCGTCCACTGCGCGGTGCAGCGGGGCAGCACCGATTCGGGCGCGCCCTTGGTGTAGGCGACAAAGCCATCGCCTTGCGGGTGGAAGGTGGTCATGCGCTTACGGTCGGAGTCAAAAGGCTGCTCTTGCACGCGCGGGTGGGCGGCATCGAGCTGCGTTTTGTCCAGACCACCGGCGTGGGCGGCCAGCACCAGGGCCGTTTCGGTGGGGTCGCCCAGCCAGGCGCCGGGCACATCGCCGTCGCCGTTTTGGTGGCGTGCGTCGTTGCACAGGGAGGCTGCGCGCAGGGTCTCACAGTGGATGGCGCTGGGCAGCGCATCGCCCGGTGTCCAGCGCTGGCCGTGCGCCAGCAGCAGTTCGGCGTGCATGCGGTTTTGCGTCAGCGTGCCGGTTTTGTCGGAGCAGATGTGGGTGACGGAGCCCAGCGTTTCTACCGACGGCAGGCGCCGCACCAGCGCGTTGATGGCCACCATGCGCCGCGCGCCCAGCGCCAGCAGCACCGTGACTACGGCGGGCATGGCCTCGGGGATGGCGGCCACGGCCAGGCTGATGGCGGTGAGCGCCATCAAGAGCGGCGCCTCGCCGCGCAGCACGCCCACCACAAACACGATGGCGCAAATGGCCAGCACGGCCAGCGCCAGCCGCTTGCCAAAGGCCGCCAGGCGCCGTTGCAGCGGGGTGGTGCGGTCGCCCGTATCGAGCAGCGTGGCCACCTTGCCCAGCTCGGTGCGCATGCCGGTGGCCACCACCAGGCCGCGTGCGCGCCCGTGCGTGGCCGTGGTGCCTTTGAAGGCCATGTTCAGGCGGTCGCCCAGTGCGCTGTGGCCAGCGCCCGCCAGGGTGCCCGATTGCTTGGTCACCGTGACCGATTCACCCGTGAGCGCCGATTCATCCACCTGCAGCTGCG
The DNA here is from genome assembly GCF_028687295.1 of Simplicispira sp. Classification (NCBI taxonomy): domain Bacteria; kingdom Pseudomonadati; phylum Pseudomonadota; class Betaproteobacteria; order Burkholderiales; family Comamonadaceae; genus Simplicispira; species Simplicispira sp. The sequence continues at coordinate 25,931 of NZ_JAQUAL010000012.1, read as the reverse complement.
CAATCTCGATCAGGCGCAGGTCGGCGGGTATCTGGTTGCCCGCCTCCAGCAGCACGATGTCGCCGGGCACCAGTGTGCTGGCGGGCACCACCTGGGCCTCGCCTGCGCGCAGCACGGTGGCGTGTGCCGCCGCCAGCTGGCGCAGCGCGGCCATGGCCTGGTCGGCGCGCCAGGCCTGCATAAAGCCAATCACGGCATTGAGCACCACGATGACGAGGATGACGAGGGTGTCCGTCAGCTCGCCCACCAGCCCCGCCACCACGGCTGCGCCCAGCAGCACCAGCACCATGAAGTCCTTGAACTGGTCGGCCAGCAGGCCCGGCCAGCTGCGGCCCTGGGTGCTGGTCAGCTCGTTGGCGCCGTGCTGCGCGGCGCGGCGCTGGGCTTCGTCGGCGCTCAGGCCGTGGTCGGGGTTGACGGCGTGCTGCTGCGCCAGGGCATCGGCATCTTGCAAGTGCCAGTCGCTGCGGTGGGGTGGGGGCGCTGGAGTGGGCTGCATAGATGCTGACGTTTTAAGTATAAAAAGTGCCTCTGAGGCCCGTGCAGTGGGCGCAACCAGCTATCAAATTGATAACGTCAGGGACGCTGCGGCGTGCTGGGGCGCGTGCGGTAAAACTGCATGGGCTGGGCCTGCATGTCTTTGTGGTGCTGGTTCAGCACCGAGCGCTTGATCTTGCCCACCACGTGCATTTCGCAGGGTTTGCAGTCAAAACGCAAGGTGAGTTTTTCTTTGCCGTTGATGAGGTGCAGCGGCTCGGCCTTGATGGTGCCTTTGACGCCGATCACGCCCTTGGCCTGTTTGGGGCACAGGCTCAAAGAATAGCGCACGCAGTGCTTGGTGATCATCAGGCTGACTTCGCCTTCTTCTTCCTGGCTTTCGTAGGCGGCGGCAATCACCTGCACGCCGTGGCGGGCGTAAAAGTCGCGCGCCTTGTGGTTGAAGACGTTGGCCAGGTAGGTCAGGGTGTCGTCGGGGTAGGGCGTGGGCGGCTGCACGGGCTGGGCGCGCGGCAGGCGCTGCAAGCCTGCGGCGCGCGCGGCCTCCAGCGCGGCCACGGCGTCGCGGCGCAGGGTGTTGAGCGCCGAGGCGGGCACAAACCACGGCTGCGACCATTGCACGCTGGTGTCTATGGCGTCAAAAATCGTGGCGCCCAGGCGGCCCAGTTGCTCGCGCAGCGCGGCCTCGGCCCGGGCAGCATCGCTGGCCGCTTGCAGCGGCTGCTGCAGCTGGGCCTGCGCGCTGAAGCCGTCCTCGTCGGTCAGGGTCAGTTGCAGGCCCTGGGCGCCGGGCAGCTCGGACAATTGCAGCCAGACGCCGATGCGCCGTTCGCTGGACTTTTTGTCCAGCGTGCGCACCCAGTCCATGTCGCGGTTGCGGTTGATCTCCACGCCTTTGCGCAGGTCTTTGAACCCGGCCATCGGGTCTTTGGGGAACACGCGCCACTGGCCCACGCTGCGCGCGGATGCGGGCTCGGCCCGGTTGATTTGCAGGCCCACCAGCTCTTTTTGCAGGTTGTAGTAGCACAGGCCGTCGCCGTTGTGCAGCACGGTGGCGCTGTCGCTCACTTCCAGTTCGACAAAATCGGCGCCCACCTGCGTGACCCAGCCAATGGCCTGGCCGGGGTTTTTGGGCGTGTCAAAGGCGCCGATATCGTCTTTGCGGCCATTGACGAAGTAATCGGTGAACTCGCGGTTGAAGTTTTGCAGCGGGTCGGGCGTGAAGGTAAAGCGCGTCTGGCCGCTCGACGCCCGCGCCAGCGGGCTGCCCGAGAACTCGCCTTGTTCGATGATCTCGTCCAGCAGCGTGCGGTAGTGGGCCGTGATGTTCTTCACATAGGCCATGTCCTTGTAGCGCCCTTCAATCTTGAAGCTGCGCACGCCCGCCGCAATCAGGGCGCGCAGGTTGTCGCTCTGGTTGTTGTCTTTCATGCTCAGCACATGCTTGTCGTGCGCCACAAAGCGGCCCGTGTCGTCCATGACCTGGTAGGGCAGGCGGCAGGCCTGGCTGCAGTCGCCCCGGTTGGCACTGCGGCCCGTGTGGGCATGGCTGATGAAGCACTGGCCGCTGTAGGCCACGCACAGCGCGCCGTGGATGAAAAACTCGATGTTGCAGCGCGCGGGGTCGGTGGCGGCGCGGATGGCGGCAATCTGCTCCACCGTCAGCTCGCGCGCCAGCACGATTTGGCTCAGGCCCGCGTCTTGCAGAAAGCGGGCTTTTTCTGGCGTGCGGATATCGGTCTGCGTGCTGGCGTGCAGCTGGATGGGCGGCAAATCGAGTTCGAGCAGGCCCATGTCCTGGATGATGAGGGCGTCGGCCCCGGCGTTATAGACCTGCCAGGCCATTTGCCGGGCGCCTTCGAGTTCATCGTCGCGCAGGATGGTGTTGAGGGTGACGAAGATGCGGCTGCGAAAGCGGTGGGCGTGGGCAATCAGGCGCTCCAGGTCGCGCAGATCGTTGCCGGCGCTGGTGCGTGCGCCAAAGGCGGGGCCACCGATATAGACGGCGTCGGCGCCGTGGTTGACCGCTTCAATGCCGATGTCGGCATCGCGCGCAGGAGAGAGGAGTTCGAGTTGGTGGGGCAGCAAAGACATGGGGGCAATTATCCGTTGCGGTGCAGCAATTCCCCTGGTGTGCGGTGGCCATCGAAGTTATTTGGCCAATAGGGGTGGTGGGCGCGATAGCATCGGGCCAATGAGTCCAGTGCAGTCAATGACAAAAAAAAAGGTCGAAGGCGCCATCGCTTTTGCTGACCGAGAAAAGACTTTCAGGATGCCTTTGTTTCGCCCTGGCACGGTCGTCATGCGGGGCAAAAGCCGCTACACCGTCAGCTACGTGATGGTGCGCCGGGGGGAGTTGTGGGTGTACCTTGCGGGTAAAGATGTACCCGTGCGCTCGGACAGTTTGCAGGTGGAGCCCACGATTTTCTCTACCGTGCGCCAACCAGAGCCCCGGTTGTTGTAGCGCACCCCGGCGCTGGAGGCGCTACAGCGGCAGGGCGTTGCGGATCAGGCCCACGGCTACGCCCTCGATGGCAAAAGTCTCGTCGTGGGCCACCACGATGGGCGGGTAGTCGGGGTTTTCGGCCAGCAGTTGCACGCCTTGCGCCGTGCGCCGGAACCGCTTGACGGTGACTTCATCGTTCAGCCGCGCCACCACAATCTGGCCATTGCGTGCCTCGGGGGTGGCTTGCACTGCCAGCAGGTCGCCATCCATGATGCCCGCATCGCGCATCGACACGCCGCGCACCTTGAGCAAATAGTCGGGCTTGTGCTGGAACAGGCTGCTCTCCACACAATAGGTTTGTGTGACGTGCTCCTGCGCCAGAATGGGCGACCCGGCTGCCACCCGGCCAATCAGCGGCAGCACCAGTTGCGAGGTGCCCGCCAGCGGCAGGTTCAGGGCCGTGCCCTGGGCGGCGTGCAGGGCGCGCACCGCACTGCCGCACAGGCGAATGCCGCGCGAGGTGCCACTGACCAGCTCGATCACGCCTTTGCGGGCCAGCGCTTGCAGGTGTTCTTCGGCGGCGTTGGCCGATTTGAAGCCCATTTCAGCGGCAATTTCAGCGCGCGTGGGCGGCGCGCCCGTGTGGCGGATGGCGCTCTGGATCAAATCCAGAACTTGCTGTTGTCGGGCAGTGAGCTTGGCAGGCGTGGGCATGGCGGGTGGGTGCAAATGCGCAAAGGTGGGTAGGGGCAGACAGAGGCTGTATGTTAGTCCAGTGGCTGTGCTTTTACACAGTTTGAAAGGGGGGCGAAATGGATTCAGGAACCGTGGTCATTCTGGGCACTGGCGGCACGATTGCGGGCACCGCAGGCAGCGCCCACGACCATATCGGTTACAGCGCCGCGCAGGTGGGCGTGCAGGCGCTGGTGCAGGGCGTGGCCAGCCTGGCCGATGCGGGTGTGCCGCTGGTAGGCGAGCAGGTAGCGCAAATCGACAGCAAAGACATGGACTTTGCCGTCTGGCAGGCCCTGGCCCTGCGCTGCCAGCAGCTGCTGGACGATGCGCAGGTGCGCGCCATTGTCATCACGCACGGCACCGATACGCTGGAAGAAACCGCCTGGCTGCTGCACTGCGTGCTGGACGCCGCCCGCAAGCCCGTGGTGCTGACCTGTGCCATGCGCCCGGCCACGGCCCTGGTGCCCGACGGGCCGCAAAACCTGCTCGATGCGATGGCTGTGGCCACCACGCCCGGCGCCTGCGGTGTGCTGGTGGTGTGTGCGGGCGAAGTGCATGGTGCGCGCCAGGTGCAAAAAATCCACCCGTACCGGCTGCACGCCTTCAGCTCGGGCGAGAGTGGCCCGCTGGGCTGGGTGGAAGCTGGCCACCTGCGCTGGGCAGATAATTTCATGCCAAATCAGCCTCCAGGCCATGCCAGTAAAGCGCAAGCAGCTCTTGAAAAGATAGCGTCTGGCGCCCCGTGGCCGCGCGTGGAAGTGCTGCTGAGCTACGCCGGGGCCAGCGGCACCACGGTGGATGCGCTCGCTCAAAGTGGTGTGCAGGGGCTGGTGATCGCCGCCACGGGCAACGGCACGCTGCACCACACCCTGCACGCGGCCCTGCTGCGCGCCCAGGCCGCTGGCGTGGTGGTGTGGGTTGCCACCCGCTGCCCCTTGGGCCAGGTGCTGGAGCAGCCGGGCAGTGCCTTTGCCAGCGCGCAGGGCCTGAGCCCGGTCAAGGCCCGCATCAGCCTGATGCTGGCGTTGATGGGCGCCGCCCCCGTGTCGGTGTAGACCGTTTTTACCCTGCGTTGCCATAGCCGCATGGGCGGGTGTCGTTGGCACACTTGGCGCGCGCGAAAACGCTCCAGGCCATTGCCCGGCGCTTGCTGCGTGGCAGCGCAGCGTGTCAAAGCGGCGTGCCCCATGCAAAACGCCCCGCCAGCGGCTGCTGCGGGGCGTTGTTTTCAGGGCCTGGCCCTGGTGCGGTGCCGGGGTATCAGCCTGCCAGCGCGGCCATGGCGCGGGCCGTGATTTCTTCCACCGTGCCGGTGCCGCTGATGGCGCGGTACTTGGGTGCGTTGACCGCATCTTGCGCCGCCCAGTTGGCGTAGTAATCGACCAGCGGACGGGTTTGCGCGCTGTACACGTCCAGGCGTTTTTTGACGGTTTCTTCCTTGTCGTCCTCGCGCTGCACCAGGTCTTCGCCGGTCACGTCGTCTTTGCCAGCCACTTTGGGCGGGTTGAAGGTGACGTGGTAAGTGCGGCCGCTGGCGGGGTGTGAGCGGCGACCGCTCATGCGCTCGATGATGGCGTCGAAGGGCACGTCGATTTCGAGCACGTAGTCGAGCTTGACACCGGCGGCCTTCATGGCGTCGGCCTGCGGAATGGTGCGTGGGAAGCCGTCAAACAAGAAGCCCTGGGCACAGTCGGGCTGGGCGATGCGCTCTTTGACCAGGTTGATGATCAGGTCGTCGCTGACCAGACCGCCAGCGTCCATCACGGCCTTGGCTTGCAGGCCCAGTGGCGTGCCCGCTTTGACGGCGGCGCGCAGCATGTCGCCCGTGGAGATTTGCGGGATGCCGTACTTCTGGCAGATGAAGGTGGCTTGCGTGCCCTTTCCAGCGCCGGGGGCGCCGAGGAGAATCAGTTTCATGGGAGTCCTCTAAGTGATGAAATCGGCAGGCACCACTGGCCGGGTTGGCAACCCTGGGCGCGGCGCTCTAGTGAGTTTTCAAGGATAGCACGCGATTTTTTGCCACAGCTTACACAGGTGACAGTTGGTAAAAATGGGCGTTCAGGCCAGCAAAGCGCGCACGCGCTCCAGGTCTTCGGGGGTGTCCACGCCGGGGCCGGGCGCGCTGGCGCTTTGGTACACGGCGATGCGGTGGCCGTGCCACAGGGCGCGCAGTTGCTCCAGCGCCTCGATGGCTTCGGTGGGCGCTTGCGCCAGGGTGGGGAACTGGCGCAAAAAACCAGCGCGGTAGCTGTAAATGCCGATGTGGCGCAGTGGTGCAAAGCCTGCCAGCGCCGCCACGCCGGGCTGGGCCTGGGCGGCAGCGCCATCCCACCAGCTGCTGCCAGCGTGGTCGCGGGCGCATGGAATGGGGGCGCGGCTGAAGTAGCTGGCCAAGCCGCGTGCATCGCACACCACCTTGACCACGTTGGGGTTGGTGTAGTCGGTCAGGCTAGCGATGGGGTGGGCGGCGGTGCCCATGCTGGCTTCGGGGTGGGCATGGAGCAGCGCGGCCACGGCGGCGATGAGCGCGGGGTCGATCAGCGGCTCATCGCCCTGCACGTTGACCACGATGTCGTCGCCATCGAGCCCGAGCAGCGTGCAGGCTTCGGCCAGGCGGTCACTGCCGCTGGGGTGGGTGTCGCGCGTGTTCATGGCTTCGATGCCGTGCTGGCGGCAGGCGTGCAGGATGCGCGCGTCGTCGGCAGCCACGATGGTGCGCAGGGCACCGCTTTGCGCTGCGCGCCGGGCCACGTGCACCACCATGGGCACACCGGCAATGTCGGCCAGGGGCTTGTTGGGCAGGCGGCTGGAGGCCATGCGGGCCGGAATCAGCACGGTGAAGGGTGTGGGCGCTGGTGTAGTGAATGGGGCGGCTGCGGGGGCGGCCCAAGGCGCTGGCGCGGGTTCGCTGGTGGCCACGGAGGTGCTGGCGCTGATGGGCGCAGGGACGGGCGTGGCGCTGGGCATGGCGCTCACTGCTCCAGCTCGTCGTCGGTCAGGGTGCGGGCTTCGTCTTCGAGCAGCACCGGAATGCCGTCGCGCACCGGGTAGGCCAGGCGGGCGCTGCGCGAGATCAGTTCCTGGTGTTCGCGGTCGTAGGTGAGCGGGCCCTTGGTGACGGGGCAGACCAGCAGTTCAAGCAGTTTGGGATCCATGGTGGGGCGGTGGTGAAGGGTTTTCAGGGGGGCGATGATAGGCGGCGCGGGAGCCGGGCGTCCAGCGCGGCGAAGAAACCGGCGGCTATGCGCACTTGCAGTGGCACGGCCAGCGCGTCGGGGTGGTGGCGCCAGAGCTTGGCGGCATCTTTTTCAGTGCAAATCAGGGTGTAGCCCTTATCGGATGGGCGCTTCCAGCTATCAAAATCGAAGTGATCGGGCAGGGCCTGGGTGGCGGCCAGCGTGAGGTGGCGGGCGCGCAGCATGGCAAAAAAGTCATCGGGCCGGGCAATGGCGGCCACGGCCAGCAGGGGCTGCTGGCGCAGGTCGTGCAGCGCCACCCGCGTGCCATCCTGGCGCACGGCGTGGTCGGCCAGCTGGCGCTGCAAGGCAAAGGCGGGGGCGCTGCTGTGGGGCGGGGCGGCGCCGTGGTCTGGGCGGGGCGCAGCGTTGGGCGCCAGGCCTGGCGCAGTGGCGTTGGGCGCGGTGCCGGATGCGGCAGCGCCATCGGGCGTGGCGGGCGCGTTGGTGCTGTACACCACCAGATCGACCGGGCGCGGCCACGGCTCGCGCAAAGGCCCGGCGGGCAGCAAAAAACCGTTGCCAATGCCCTGGTCGTTGAAGACGCAAATATCGATGTCGCGTGCCAGCGGCCAGTGCTGCAAGCCGTCGTCGCAGACCAGCACATCGGTGTCGGGGTGCTGGGCCAGCAGGGCGCGCGCGGCATCCATGCGCCGGGCGGCCACCACCACGGGCACGGCGCAGCTGCGGGCGATCAGGGCGGGCTCGTCGCCCACTTCGCTGGCCGGGCTGTCGGGCAGCACGGCGCGGCAGTCGTGCGTGCTGCGGCCATAGCCGCGCGAGATCACACCCGGGCGCCAGCCCTGCGCCTGCAAATGCCGCACCACGGCCATCACCACGGGGGTTTTGCCCGCGCCCCCGGCAATCACGTTGCCGACCACGATGGTGGGCACGCCCGCGTGCTGCGCGCGCCGCAGGCCGCTGCGGTACAGCCAGCGGCGCAAGGCGCTCAGCGCGCCATACAGCTGTGACAGTGGCCACAGCGCCCAGGCCAGCGGCCCGCGCTGGCGCCAGGCGCGCTGCACGGCGGCGTGCGCCCGTGCCTGAAAAGAAGGGGAAGAGGGCGGCTGCGGTGCGGCAGCCATGCCAGGGCTTACGGTGCGCCAGCGCCCGCGCGGGCGGACGACTGGGTGGCAAAGGTGATCTGCGTCAGGCCCACGCGGCGCGCGGCCTCCATCACGGTGATGACCGACTGGTGCGGCGCACTGGCATCGGCGCTGATGATGATGACCTGGCCTGCTGCGCCCGACTGGGCGGCTTTGGCCAGTGCCTGGGCCATGGGCTCGACGCCTTTGCCATCGACGGTGGCTTTGTTGACGGCATAGCGGCCATCGGCGCCCACGGCCACGATGATTTCCAAGGGGCGGTCGCGCTGCTGCTCGGTGTCGGCCACGGGCAGCGTCAGTTGCATTTCGGTGAACTTGCTGTAGGTGGTGGTCAGCATCAGGAAGATGAGGATCACCAGCAACACGTCGATGAACGGGATCAGGTTGATCTCGGGCTCATCTTTTTTGCGCGGGCTGAAGTTCATGGGCGCCTCGGCATCATTTGCGCAGTTGCAGCAGGTGGCGGGCAAAGCGGTCGGCTGACAGCTCCAGCGTGAGCAGGTAGGCATCGACGCGGCTGCGGAAATAGCGCCAGAAAATCAGCGCCGGAATGGCCACGATCAGACCAAACGCGGTGTTGTACAGCGCAATCGAGATGCCGTGCGCCAGCTGCGCCGGGTTGCCCCCGCCCATGGCCTGACCGATGCCGCCGCCGCCCGCCTGCGAGCCGAAAATCTCGATCATGCCGATGACGGTGCCCAGCAGGCCCAGCAGCGGCGCCGCCGAGGCAATGGTGGCCAGGGCGCTGAGGTATTTTTCCAGGCGGTGCGCCACGCTGCGGCCAGCGCCTTCCATGGAGGCGCGCAGGTCGGCCTCGCTGCACTTGGGGTTTTGCTGCAATGCGCGCAGGCCGCTGGCCAGCACCTCGCCCAGGGCGGAGTTTTGCGCCAGCTGGCCCACTACATCGGGGCCAGGCACGGTGCTGGAGGAGACAGTGATGGCTTCATCGAGTAATTTGGCTGGGGCGACGCGTGCAGTCCGGAGGGCTGCAAAGCGCTCCAGAATCAGCGCCAGCGCCAGAACGGAGCAGGCAATCAAGGGCCAGATGGGCCAGCCTGCGGCTTGTATGATCGACAACAATTCTCTCTCCGCTCGGGTAAGGAAAGCGGCGATTATGGCCCAGCTTGCTGGGGCTTTTGCGTTGCAGCAAAGCCGCCAGCGGGCGCTGGCGCACCGTGCGGGCACCGGCTATGCCGCTCTGGCTGCCCCAGGCGGGCGCGGCCCGCGACCCGCGTTCTTCGGGCGCATTGGCGCCGCCTGGCCAGCGCCGGCTGACTGCCTGTTTCATCCACAAAATCTGTGGATAACTTTGTGGAAAACCCCGTGTACAAAGCCTGCCAACCAGCGCCAATGCGTGCAAATGACAGATTGATGAAAATTTAATCACAAAAATTCTTATATAAATCAATGACTTGCACGTATTTGCTGGGTTTGGCGGGGGTGTTTTGTGGCGTTTTCCATAGGCTGGGGCGCGCCGTGGCACTGTGGAGTAATGCACCGCACCATGGCTGAGCCCGATTCCATCACCCCGAACGTCCCGACCGACAGTGCCCCCCGCATTTGGGCCGTGGGCGCCTTGTGTCTGGCCGTGGCCGATGTTTTGCAGGCGCGCTTCAACCCGGTAGCCGTGCGCGGCGAAATCACCGGGTTTTCGCGCGCGGCCAGCGGGCATTGCTACTTCACGCTGAAAGACGCGCAGGGCCAGATCCGCTGCGCCATGTTCAAGCGCGCCGCCAGTGCGCTGGCCTTTGCCCCGCGCGATGGCGAGCTGGTGGAGCTGCGCGGTCGCCTGGGCGTGTATGAGCAGCGCGGCGATTTGCAGCTCATCGTGGACAGCATGCAGCGCGCCGGGCAGGGCGCCTGGTTTGAGCAGTTTCTGCGGCTCAAGGCGCAATTGCAGGCCGAGGGCCTGTTTGACGCCGAGCGCAAGCGCCCCCTGCCGCTGATGCCGCGCGGCATCGGGCTGGTGACTTCGCCGGGTGCGGCGGCACTGCACGATGTGGTGGTGGCGCTGCGCCGGCGCGTGCCGCACATCCCGGTGGTGCTGGTGCCCGCGCTGGTGCAGGGTGCGGGTGCGCCCGCATTGCTGTGCGAGGCGCTATCAAAACTGTATCTGCTAGCGCAGGCTGGGCAAGGGCCAGAGGCCGATTTGACCAAAAATCCGCCCATCGACGTCATCATGCTGGTGCGCGGTGGCGGCTCCATGGAAGACCTGTGGGCCTTCAACGACGAGCAGTTGGCCCGCACCATTGTGCAAAGCCCGGTGCCACTGGTGTGCGGCGTGGGCCACGAAACGGATTTCACCATCGCTGATTTTTGTGCCGACCTGCGCGCGCCCACGCCCACCGCCGCTGCCGAGCTGGTGGCACAGCCGCGCGAGGTCTGGCTGGGGGCGCTGGGCCTGTTGGCCGGGCGTTTGCAGAACGGCGTACAGCGCCAGCTGGAGCAGCGTGCCCAGCGGTTGGACCAGGCCAGCGCACGTCTGGGGCGGCCCTCGGGCCTGGTGGCGGCGCAGCACCAGCGCCTGGCGCAACTGGCCCAGCGCATGCGCCAGGCCGTGCTATTGAAATTGCAGCTGCTCGCGCACACCCAGAAAGCCCTGGAGGCCGATTTGCCTCTCAAAATCCAGCGCAGCCTGGCCCAGCGCCAACAGCGCCTGGAGCGCGCGGCGCTGCGCCTGCAACTGCTCGATCCGCGCCTGGTGCTGCAACGCGGCTACGCCCTGCTCACCGATACCGAGGGCGCCGTCGTCAGCAGCGTGCGCCAGGCCCCGCCGGGCGCTGCCCTGCGCGCCACGCTGGCCGATGGGGTGGTCGATGTCAGCGTGGTGCAGCCGCGCCTGCTGTAGTGCTGTGCCAAGGCCCAGCGGTCGCTGCTTGCCGTGCAGCGCGGGGGTTCGCCAGCCCCAGGCAGCACAGGTTGATTGATCTTTCTACAATGCCAGCTCTTGCGTGCCCGGTGGCCTTGTCGCCGGGCAATCCTGATATTTCAACCCCAAGGAACCACGATGGAACATACCCTGCCCGCGCTGCCCTACGCCATTGACGCTCTGGCCCCCCACTACAGCCAGGAAACCCTGGAGTACCACCACGGCAAGCACCACAACGCCTACGTGGTCAACCTGAACAACCTGCAAAAGGGCACCGAATTCGAGGCCATGACCCTCGAAGAGATCATCAAAAAGTCCAGCGGCGGCATCTACAACAACGCTGCGCAAATCTGGAACCACACCTTCTTCTGGAACTGCATGGCCCCCCAAGGCGGCGGCGAGCCCACCGGCGCGCTGGCTGAGGCCATCAACGCCAAGTTCGGCTCCTACGCTGCGTTCAAGGAAGCGTTTGTCAAGAGCGCCGTGGGCAACTTCGGCTCGGGTTGGACATGGCTGGTGAAGAAGGCCGACGGCAGCGTCGATATCGTCAACACCGGCGCCGCTGGCACGCCCCTGACCACCGCCGACAAGGCCCTGCTGACGGTGGACGTGTGGGAACACGCCTACTACATCGACTACCGCAACATGCGTCCCAAGTTTGTCGAGACGTTCCTGGACAAGCTGGTGAACTGGAAGTTTGCTGAAGCCAACTTCGCCTGATAGCAGGCGCTGTAGCGCTGCCATCTCCCCAAAACGGCCTTCGGGCCGTTTTTTTGTCAGCGGATGGGGCCTCTGCCGTGATGCGGTGCGGCGCTCACCAGAAGCTTGCCGCCAGCGCAGCTTCAATATTGCGCAAATTGACCACCTTGTGGGTGGTAGCGACCAACCCTCTGCGCCATCCACGGTTGCCCCTGTTCCGGGAAGTATTCCGACCTGAAGAAGTTGGGGCGTCTGACGCTTTCTTGCAACCTGGTCCGATATTCCGATCGCGACATTTGTCACATGCTGGCGGTGATCCATCTTGATCCGGAACCCCTCTTGCAGGAGTACCCCATGGAAACAACCATTCCGCCCGCCATTCCTTGTTCGAACCAAGGGATTGAAGCGCTCTGCGCGGTGTCCTGCCTGGCCGTGGTAGGCGCCCTGGCGCACCCCAGCGGCTTGATGCCCGGCGGTGCGATATGAACGCCTTGTCCCACTTGGCTGCATCGCTCGTTGATCGGCTGGCGGTGCCCATCGCGCTGGAATGGCCCGGCGGGCGGGTTGGCCCGGCCAACGCCCCGGTGCAACTCAAACTGCGCGAATGGCACCAGCTCGCTGCATTGCTCATGGGCCGCATCGGCAGTGTGGGCAACGCCTACGTCCGGGGTGAGCTCGACATTGAAGGGCGCTTGCGCGATGTGATGGACGTTGCCGCCGAACTGGCGCACAGCCCACTGCAGACTGCGCCTCCGACGCCCTGGACCCGCGTGCTCCGGCGGGCTCGCTCACGCCGCCTGCACCAGCGGCACCGCGATGCCGAACAGGTGCGTTTTCATTACGACCTGAGCGACGACTTCTTCGCGCTGTGGCTGGACTGTCGGCGGGTGTATTCGTGCGCCTACTACCAGAATCCAGCCATGACGCTGGCCCAGGCCCAGGAGGCGAAGCTCGAACACATCTGCCGCAAGCTGCAGCTCCAGCCTGGGCAGCGCTTCCTCGACATCGGCGCAGGCTGGGGCGGCTTGCTGCTGTGGGCTGCCGAACACTACGGTGTGCAGGCTCTGGGCATCACGCTCTCGCGCGACCAGCACGCCCATGTGCAGCGTCTGATCGAACAAAAGGGCCTGCAAGGCCGGGTGGAGATCCGGTTGCTGGACTACCGTGACCTGCCGCCCACCGAGCGTTTTCACCGCATTGCCTCCATCGGGATGTGCGAACACGTCGGCATGGCCAATCTGGACGGTTACTTCGTACAGCTTTGGCAGTTGCTGGAGCCTGGCGGTCTGCTGCTCAACCACAGCATCACGGCGGGCAGCATGCACAGCAACCCGATGGGGGCGGGTTTGAGCGAGTTCATTGAAACGCACATCTTCCCGGGTGGGGAGCTGGTGCATGTGTCGGAGCAGGCGCGCAGCCTCAGCGCCTGTGGTTTGGAGTTGCTCGATGCCGAGAACCTGCGGCCTCACTACGCGCGCACGTTGTGGGACTGGTCCCTTGCGCTGGAAAGCCAGCTGGGCCGGGCACGCGAACTGGCTGGTGAAACCGCTGTGCGGGCCTACCGCCTGTACCTGGCGGGCAGCGCCACGGCTTTCGAGCGCGGCTGGCTGTCGCTCTATCAGTTGCTGGCCTCACGGCCAGACGGCAATCTCGGCACTGGCGAGCTGCGCGGCGCGCAGTGTGGCTACCCTTTCAACCGTACCCATATGTACAGGGAGCCCCCTTTGCCCATGTTCTGCGGTGCGGGCCAGGCCACCAGCGTGTAAAGGGTGGGTTTTGATTGGCGGTGGTTGGTGGCCCGGTGGGCCGCAAACGCCTGATCCCTGCTGGCTTGGTGCGGATGTTGCAGCGCCACACGCTTTCAGCCTCAGCGCTTGAATGGTGCGCCGCTGAGCTTGAAGCCTGCCTTGATGCCTTTGTGCGCAAACCAGCCTTGGTTCATCTCCAACACGTAGCGCACCGGCTTGGTCGAGCAGTGCGAGTCCAGCGTCTGGGGCTGCATGTCAGCCAGGTTGACGATGGTGCCATCGTCGGCCACAAACGCGGTGCTCAGGGGCAGCAGTGTGTTCTTCATCCAGAAGCACTGCGTGGCGGGCTGCTCAAAGACGAACAGCATGCCCTCGTGCAGGGGCATGTTTTGCCGGTGCATGAGCCCGGTCTGGCGCTCTTGCGGTGCCTGGGCCACTTGGGCATCAATGCGGTGCATGCCTGCGTTGAGTTCCACGCGGGGCAGGTTCAGTTGCGGGCCGTCTTGCGCGCTGGCGGTGGCCAGGGTGAAGGGCAGCACGCTGGCCAGCACGGCGGTGCGGACATGGGAACGCCAGGAGCGCGGCGCGGCAGTGCGGGAGGCTGCGGTTGACAAATACATGGTGCAGGCTTTCAGGCAAAAAGTGCTGGCAGGAAGGGGTAACAGCGCCACCAGCACAGTGGCTGGTACGCAGGCGTGCCATTGTGAATCAGGCATGCCAGCGGCGTCTGGGTGGGCGTGGGCACGGCTTGGGTGAGTTGGGTGCAAAAAAATTTCGCCAGAAATATGACAAATTTCATATCGTAAGATTGGGGCGCCCGAAAACCGGTTTGCGTGCTGGCCCCTGAAGCAAAATCAGCCCGCATTCCGCGCCCCCTGACTGCCGGCCTGTGACGCAGACGGTAGCGTTTACATACTTATTCCTGGAGATAAGCGATGAGTACCCAGCAACCCACCATCATTTACACCCTGACCGACGAGGCGCCTCGTCTGGCCACGGCATCCTTTTTGCCCATCGTGCGCACGTTTACCGCACCCGCAGGCATCAACGTGGTCGAGAGCGATATTTCGGTCGCTGCCCGGGTGCTGGGGGAGTTTCCTGAATACCTGGCAGACGATCAGAAGGTGTCCAACAACCTGGCTGAACTCGGTCGCCTGACGCTGCTGCCCGACACCAACATCATCAAGCTGCCCAACATCAGCGCCTCGGTGGGCCAGCTGATTGCCTGTATCAAAGAGCTGCAAAGCAAGGGCTACGCGGTGCCCGACTACCCCGAAGATCCCAAGACCGACGAAGAAAAAGCCATCCGTGCGCGCTACGCCAAGTGCATCGGCAGCGCTGTGAACCCCGTGCTGCGCGAAGGCAACTCTGACCGCCGCGCACCCAAGGCCGTCAAGGAATACGCCCGCAAGAACCCGCACAGCATGGCCGAGTGGAGCCAGGCCTCGCGCTCGCACGTCTCGCACATGCACGCCGGCGACTTCTACCACGGCGAAAAGTCGATCACCCTGGACCGCGCCCGTGACGTGAAGATGGAGCTGATTACCAAGAGCGGCAAGACCATCATCTTGAAGCCCAAGGTGTCGCTGCTGGACCGCGAAATCATCGACAGCATGTTCATGAGCAAGAAGGCGCTGGTCGAGTTCTACGAAAAAGAAATCGAAGACGCGCACAAGACGGGCGTGATGTTCTCGCTGCACGTCAAGGCTACGATGATGAAGGTGTCGCACCCCATCGTGTTCGGCCACTGCGTGAAGATTTTCTACAAGGATGCGTTTGCCAAGCACGGCAAGCTGTTTGAAGAGTTGGGCGTGAACGTGAACAACGGCATGGCCAACCTGTACGAAAAAGTGGCCACCTTGCCCACAGCCCAGCGCGAAGAAGTGCTGAAAGACCTGCACGCTTGCCACGCCACCCGCCCTGAACTGGCCATGGTGGACTCGGCCAAGGGCATCACCAACTTCCATTCGCCCAACGACATCATTGTGGACGCCTCCATGCCCGCCATGATCCGCAACGGCGGCAAGATGTGGGGCGCCGATGGCCGCCTGAAGGACGTGAAGGCCGTGATGCCCGAATCGACCTTTGCCCGTATCTACCAGGAGATGATCAACTTCTGCAAATGGCACGGCGCCTTCGATCCCAAGACCATGGGCACCGTGCCCAACGTCGGCCTGATGGCCCAGCAGGCCGAAGAGTACGGCTCGCACGACAAGACGTTTGAAATCTCGGAAGACGGCGTGGCCAACATCACCGACCTGGCCACCGGCGAAGTGCTGCTCAGCCAGAACGTGGAAGCGGGCGACATCTGGCGCATGTGCCAAGTCAAAGACGCCGCCATCCGCGACTGGGTGAAGCTGGCCGTGACGCGGGCGCGCAACTCGGGTATGCCGGTGGTGTTCTGGCTGGATGCCTACCGTCCGCACGAAGCGCAGCTCATCACCAAGGTCAAGATGTACCTGCACGAGCACGACACCACCGGTCTGGACATCCAGATCATGAGCCAGGTGCGCGCCATGCGCTACACGCTGGAGCGCGTGATCCGTGGTCAGGACACCATCAGTGCCACCGGCAACATCCTGCGCGACTACCTCACCGACCTGTTCCCCATCATGGAGTTGGGCACCTCGGCCAAGATGCTCTCTATCGTGCCCCTGATGGCTGGTGGCGGTATGTACGAGACCGGCGCGGGCGGCTCTGCGCCCAAGCACGTGCAGCAGCTGGTGGAAGAAAACCACCTGCGTTGGGACTCGCTGGGTGAGTTTTTGGCGCTGGCCGTGTCGCTGGAAGACCTGGGCATCAAGAAGAGCAATCCCAAAGCCAAGGTGCTGGCCAAGACCCTGGACGCTGCCACAGGCAAGCTGCTGGACAACAACAAAAACCCATCGCCCAAAACCGGCCAATTGGACAACCGTGGCAGCCAGTTCTACCTGGCCATGTACTGGGCCCAGGAACTGGCAGCGCAGACCGACGACGCCGAGTTGGCACAGCAGTTTGCCCCGCTGGCCCAGCAGCTGGCTGACAATGAGGCCAAGATCGTCGAAGAGCTGAACGCCGTGCAGGGGCACCCCGCTGACATTGGCGGCTACTATCAGCCTGACTTGGCCAAACTGGACGCGGTGATGCGCCCCAGCCCCACGCTGAACGCTGTCCTGAAGACCGTGCAAGCCTGAGCCTGAGACGGCTGTGAGATGAAGCACTTGGCCCCGCGTGTCGGGGCCAAGTGCTTGTCTGTTTGTTTTATTGGAGTCCCCATACATGACCACCTACCAGCACATCCAGGTGCCTGCTGAAGGCCAGAAAATCACCGTCAACGCGGATATGTCCCTCAATGTGCCGGACCAGCCCATCATTCCGTTCATTGAGGGCGATGGCACGGGTGCCGACATTACGCCTGTGATGATCAAGGTGGTCGATGCCGCCGTGGCCAAAGCCTATGGTGGCCAGAAAAAAATCCAGTGGATGGAGGTGTATGCCGGTGAGAAGTCCACCCGGGTGTACGGCCCCGATGTCTGGCTGCCCGAAGAAACCCTGAGCGCCGTGCGCGACTACGTGGTGTCCATCAAGGGCCCGCTGACCACGCCCGTGGGCGGCGGCATCCGCTCGCTCAACGTGGCACTGCGCCAGCAACTGGACTTGTACGTCTGCCTGCGCCCCATCCAGTATTTTGACGGTGTGCCTTCGCCCGTCAAAGAGCCGCACAAGACCAATATGGTCATCTTCCGTGAAAACTCGGAAGATATTTATGCAGGCATTGAGTTTGAAGCCGGATCTGACAAGGCCAAAAAGCTCATCGCGTTTTTGCAGAACGAGATGGGCAGCCAGAAAATCCGGTTCCCCGACACCTCGGGCATCGGCGTCAAGCCCGTCTCGCGCGAAGGCACAGAGCGCCTGGTGCGCAAGGCCATCCAGTACGCCATCGACAACGACAAGCCCAGCGTGACCATCGTGCACAAGGGCAACATCATGAAGTTCACCGAAGGCAGTTTTCGGGATTGGGCCTACGCCCTGGCCGCCAGGGAGTTTGGCGCTGAACTGATCGACGGCGGCCCGTGGATGAAGTTCAAGAGCCCCAGAACGGGCAAAGACATCACCATCAAAGACAGCATTGCCGATGCCTTCTTGCAGCAGATTTTGCTGCGCCCGGCGGAATATTCGGTCATTGCCACGCTGAACCTGAACGGCGACTACATCTCTGATGCCCTGGCTGCGCAGGTGGGCGGCATTGGCATTGCGCCGGGCGCCAACCTGTCTGACACGATTGCGATGTTCGAGGCCACCCACGGCACCGCACCTCGGTACGCGGGCAAAGACTACGTCAACCCCGGCTCTGAAATTTTGTCCGCCGAGATGATGCTGCGCCACATGGGCTGGACGGCGGCGGCTGACCTCATCATCAGCGCCATGAAAAAGTCGATTGCCAGCAAAAAGGTGACCTACGACTTTGCCCGCCTGATGGATGGTGCCATGCAGGTGAGCTGCTCGGGTTTTGGCAAAG
The DNA here is from genome assembly GCF_028687295.1 of Simplicispira sp. Classification (NCBI taxonomy): domain Bacteria; kingdom Pseudomonadati; phylum Pseudomonadota; class Betaproteobacteria; order Burkholderiales; family Comamonadaceae; genus Simplicispira; species Simplicispira sp. The sequence goes on along the minus strand of NZ_JAQUAL010000012.1, from coordinate 8,096 downwards.
TAATGATCGATAACATGTGAGCCCCTTCAACCCGCGTGGAGCTTCACCACCAGCGGCACGATGAGCAGTGCCACGATGTTGATGATCTTGATGAGCGGGTTGATGGCCGGGCCAGCGGTGTCTTTGTAGGGGTCGCCCACCGTGTCGCCGGTGACGGCGGCCTTGTGCGCCTCTGAGCCCTTGCCGCCGTGGTGGCCGTCTTCGATGTATTTCTTGGCGTTGTCCCAGGCGCCGCCGCCAGTGCACATCGAAATGGCCACGAACAAGCCGGTGACGATGGTGCCCATCAGCAGCCCGCCCAGCGCCTTGGGGCCCAGCAGCAGGCCGACGGCAATCGGCACCACCACGGGCAGCAGGCTGGGGACGACCATTTCCTTGATGGCGGCGCTGGTCAGCATGTCCACCGCACGGCCATATTCAGGCTTGGCCGTGCCTTCCATGATGCCGGGGATGTCGCGAAACTGGCGCCGTACCTCGACCACCACGGCGCCAGCCGCGCGGCCTACCGCTTCCATGGCCATGGCGCCAAACAGGTACGGAATCAGCCCGCCGATGAACAGGCCGACGATGACCATCGGGTCACTCAGGTTGAAGCTGATGGCCTGGCCGTAGCTCTCGAGCTTGTGCGTGTAGTCGGCAAACAGCACCAGCGACGCCAAACCCGCCGAGCCGATGGCGTAGCCCTTGGTGACGGCCTTGGTGGTGTTGCCGACGGCGTCCAGCGGGTCGGTGACGGCGCGCACCTCGGGGGGCATGTCGGCCATTTCGGCAATGCCGCCGGCGTTGTCGGTAATCGGGCCGTAGGCGTCCAGCGCCACCACGATGCCGGCCATGGAGAGCATGGCGGTGGCGGCGACGGCAATGCCATACAGGCCCGCCAACTGGTACGACACCAGGATGGCGATGCAGACAAAAATCACCGGCCAGGCGGTGGAGCGCATCGACACGCCCAGGCCCGCAATGATGTTGGTGCCGTGGCCGGTGGTCGATGCCTGCGCGATGTGCTGCACCGGGGCGTATTGCGTGCCGGTATAGAACTCGGTGATCCAGACCAGCGCGGCCGTCAGCACCAGGCCAGTGGCGCAGGCGCCAAACAGCCGCAGCTGGCTGGCGCTGGCGGCAATGGCGTTGTCGGGTATGAGCCAGTGGGTGACGAACCAGAAGGCGATCAGCGAGAGCACGCCGGCCACGGCCAGGCCTCGGTACAGCGCGGGCATGACGTTTTTCATGCCGGGCGAGGCCTTGACGAAAAAGCAGCCGATGATCGACGCGACGATGGACACGGCGCCCAGCGCCAGCGGGTAGAGCACGGCGCTGACCGGGGCGCTGGCCACCATCAGCGCGCCCAGCACCATGGTGGCGATCAGGGTGACGGCGTAGGTCTCGAACAGGTCGGCCGCCATGCCGGCGCAGTCGCCCACGTTGTCGCCCACGTTGTCGGCGATCACGGCAGGGTTGCGCGGGTCGTCCTCGGGGATGCCGGCCTCGACCTTGCCCACCAGGTCGGCGCCCACGTCGGCGCCCTTGGTGAAGATGCCCCCGCCCAGCCGGGCAAAGATGGAAATCAGCGACGAGCCGAAGGCAAAACCGATCAACGGGTTGAGCAGGCCGGCCAACGTGCCGTCGGCCACCGGGTGGCTGCCCACCAGGTACCAGTAAAACCCGGTCACGCCCAGCAGGCCCAGGCCCACGACCAGCATGCCCGTGATGGCGCCGCCGCGAAACGCCACGTCCAGGGCCGGGCCGATGCCTTGCGTGGCCGCCTGCGCGGTGCGCACGTTGGCGCGCACCGATACGTTCATGCCAATAAAGCCGCAGGCGCCCGAGAGCACGGCGCCAACGATGAAGCCAGCGGCGGTTTTAACGTCCAGAAAGACGCCGATGAGGAGGGCCAGCACCACGCCGACGATGGCAATGGTTTTGTATTGCCGCGCCAGGTAGGCCGCAGCGCCCGCCTGGATGGCAGCGGCGATCTCTTGCATCCGGGCGTTGCCCGGGTCTTTGGCAAGGATCCAGCCACGGGCCCAGATGCCGTAGGCCACCGCGATCAGCCCACACACCAGGGCCAGGAGAAGGGGGGAAGTCAGCGCTGTCGTGGCGGCCATGCTTTGCTCCGGTGGTATCGCGGGAACCGCGAGACGGGAGCCACAACGCACGGGTTATGCCTCCGCTGCGTTGCTTCCTCGCCCACCATGCCGGGGGGCGATTGGCCAACCGGGCCAATTTACCGCTGAAATCGGGCTTTGCAAGCGGGCTGAAAGGGGGGAGCCGGTAAAATCAGGGTTAATCCCGACGGGGATTCTTGGCCTTTATCAACCACACGACCGACAACCATGTCCCTCAACAACGTCACTCCCGGCAAAAACATTCCCGAGTCTTTCAACGTGGTCATTGAAATCCCCATGGATTCTGACCCGATCAAGTACGAAGTGGACAAGGAATCGGGCGCTATTTTCGTGGACCGTTTCATGACCACGGCCATGTACTACCCCTCCAACTACGGCTACGTGCCCCAGACCCTCAGCGGCGACGGCGACCCGGTGGACGTGCTGGTCATCACCCCCTACCCACTGCTGCCCGGCGTGGTGGTGCCTTGCCGTGCGCTGGGTATCCTGAAGATGGAAGACGAAGCCGGTATCGACGGCAAAGTGCTGGCCGTGCCCACCAACAAGGTGCTGGCCATGTACTCGGCCTGGAAAGACATCGGCGATGTGAACCCCATGCGCCTCAAAGCCATCAGCCATTTCTTCGAGCATTACAAAGACCTGGAAGAAGGCAAGTGGGTCAAGGTGCTGGGCTGGGAAGGCATTGAGGCCGCCCACAAAGAAATCACCGACGGTCTGGCCAACTACCAGCAGTCCCAAGCCTGATCCTGGGCGGCGCAGCCTGCCCGCCACATCCCCCAAAAAAGCCTGCCGGCCTGTGCCCGCAGGCTTTTTTTCATGGGTGCAGGCCGGTAATGGCGGGGCAGGTTATGGCTGTTTCAACGGGCTGCGCGATTGCAAATGCTCCAGGTACTGCGCAACGCCGGTGCTTTCGCGCTCCAGAAAGCGATCCACCGCGTCGGCGAAGGCCGGGTGTGCCAGCCAGTGTGCGCTGTGGGCGGGTACGGGCAGCAGGGCGCGGGCCATTTTGTGTTCGCCCTGGGCGCCGCCTTCAAAACGCTGTATGCCGTGCGCGATGCACCACTGCAAGGGCTGGTAGTAGCAGGCCTCAAAGTGCAGGCAGTCCACGCGCTCCAGGGCGCCCCAATAGCGGCCATAAGCGATGGGGGCAGGTGATTTGAGGTCATTTTGGCCTCCAGCGCTTGCTGGGTGTGCGCTAACAGCTATCAAACTGCTAGCAATGGCACGACCCGCCCGCTCGGCAATGAACAGCACCCAAGTCTCTGCCATGTCGCTGTGCATGTGCGCAAAGAACGCGCGTGACAGGTAGGGCAGATTGCCGTGTTCCAGGTAGGTGCGCTCGTAGCAGCGGTAAAAGAAATCCCAGTCGGCGGGCGTGATGTCGGCACCGCGCAGCCAGCGGAAGGTCACGCCCGCTTCGGTCACACGGCGGCGCTCCTGGCGGATTTTTTGCGCTTTTCCTGGGTCAGGCTGGCCAGGAAATGCTCAAAGTCGGTGTAGTCGGCGTTGCGCCAGTGAAACTGCACCGTGTGGCGTTGCAGCAGTCCCTCGGCAGTGCAGGCGATCAGATCGCCATCGCTGGCAAACAGCACGTGCAGCGATGACAGGCCCTGGCCTGCGCACCAGTCGCGCAGGGCCGCCACCAGAGCGCGGCGCAGGGTGGCATCGCGTGCCAACAGCCGCGCACCGGGCACGGGGGTGAAAGGCACGGCCACCACGGCCTTGGGGTAATACGCCAGACCGTGCGCGTGGTAGGCGTTGGCCCAGGCGTGGTCGAACACGTATTCGCCATACGAATGGTCTTTGATATACACCGGGCACGCTGCCACCAGCACACCCGCCTGCCAGAGGGTGAAAAACTGCGGCGCCCAGCCCGTGGCCGCAGTGGCGCTGGCGCTGGTGTGCAGGGCCGCCAGGTATTCATGGCGCATGAAGGGCGTGGCGTGTGGCTGTGCGGCCAGCAGCTGGTTCCAGGCGCTGGCGTCAATGTCCAGCACGGTGTTGAACACGCGGGTGATAATTGCGCCTTCAGCCACGGCCGCTCCTGTAGCGGCAGTCTGCCACCTGACCAGGCCCGGTGGACAAGGCACTATCCATTTCGGCCACGGCGACCGTTTTCCATTCCATGACGCTCTCCATTTGCACTGCGCAGCTTAATTTTGTCGTGGGCGATATGCCCGGCAATGCCCAAAAAATCATTGACGCTGCCCGCCAGGCCCATGCGGCTGGCGCACAGCTGTTGCTGACGCCCGAGCTGGCCATCTGCGGTTACGCCGCTGAAGACCTGTTCTTGCGCCCGGCCTTTCTGGCCGCTTGCGATGATGCCGTGAAAACCGTGGCCCGCGAGACCGCAGGGTTGAACGGCCTGGCCATCGTGCTGGGCCACCCCCAACGCGTTACCGGCCATGCCAGCGCCCGTCCGTCTTGCCACAACGCGGCCAGCGTACTGCGCCATGGCCTGGTCGAGCACACCTACGCCAAGTGGGAGCTGCCCAATTACAGCGTTTTTGACGAACGCCGCCATTTCACACCGCTGCGCCAGCCCTGCGTTTTCGAGGTGGCGGGTGTGCGTGTGGGCTTGCTGATTTGCGAAGACGCCTGGCTGGAGGCGCCCGCGCGCGCTGCGGCACAGGCCGGGGCCGAGCTGCTGGCGGTCATCAACGCCTCGCCCTTCCACGCGGGCAAAGCCACCGAGCGTGAGCAGACCATGCGCGAGCGCGTGCTGCAAACCGGGCTGCCACTGGTCTATGCCCATATGGTGGGTGGCCAGGACGAGTTGGTGTTCGATGGACGCTCTTTTGCCCTGAACGCCGATGGCGGCGTGGCAGGCCGTGCCCCCGGATTTATAGAAAAACTGGTGTTTACGCAGGCGCAGCGCGCGCAAGCAGCTATCAAAATAGAAGCGGATGTGGCGCCCCAAGCCACGCTGCACGCCGAGCTGTGGGACGCGCTGGTGCTGGCTGTGCGCGACTATGTCGGCAAAAACCGCTTTCCGGGCGTGCTGCTGGGCTTGTCGGGCGGCATGGACTCGGCGCTGGTGCTGGCCATTGCGGTCGATGCGCTGGGGCCGCAGCGTGTGCGCACGGTGATGATGCCGTCGCCCTACACAGCGGACATCAGCGGCATGGATGCCAGCGAGATGGCGCAGCGCCTGGGTGTGCACTACGAAGAAATCGCCATTGCGCCGCAGCTTGAAGCCTTCAAAGCGGCGCTGGCCGCTGACTTTGCCGGACGCGCTGAAGACACCACCGAAGAAAACCTGCAAGCGCGCATCCGGGGCACGCTGCTCATGGCCTTGTCGAACAAGTTCGGCGCCGTGGTGCTGACCACCGGCAACAAAAGCGAGTTGGCCACGGGCTACTGCACCTTGTACGGCGACATGGCCGGTGGTTTTGCCGTCATCAAAGACGTGCCCAAGACCATGGTGTATGCGCTGGCACGCTGGCGCAACCTCAACGACCCCTACGGCACCGGCCACAACCCCATCCCCGAGCGCATCATCACCCGGCCCCCCAGCGCCGAGTTGCGTCCCGACCAGAAAGACCAAGACAGTCTGCCGCCTTATGAAGTGCTCGACGCCATCGTGGAGCGTTATATGGAAAATGACGAGCCCATAGCGGCCATCATTGCTGCCGGATTTGCGTCCGCCGATGTCGAGCGTGTCACGCGCCTGATTCAGGTGAACGAATACAAACGCCGCCAGGCGCCGCTGGGGCCCCGGGTGACGCAGCGCAGTTTTGGCAAAGACTGGCGCTACCCCGTTACCAACCGCTTTCGCGCCTGAGCGCACGCAGCCCGTGGCGCTGCACCGAATTACATGTTCCCAGGAGTTCTCACTATGAAAATGATCACCGCCGTCATCAAGCCCTTCAAACTGGAAGAAGTCCGTGAGGCATTGGCCGATTGCGGCGTCACGGGCCTGACGGTCACGGAAGTCAAAGGCTTTGGCCGGCAAAAAGGCCACACCGAACTGTACCGGGGTGCCGAGTACGTGGTGGACTTTTTGCCCAAGGTAAAAATTGAAGTGGTGGTCAAGAGCGAGGACCTGGACCGCTGCGTGGACGCCATCGTGAATGTGGCCCGCACCGGCAAAATCGGCGACGGCAAGATTTTCATTACCCAGGTGGAGCGCGTGGTGCGCATCCGTACCGGCGACCTCGACGAATCGGCGATTTAAGCCCTCAAATCACCGCTTGCAGCGCTGTCTCTGGTGCATCGGTGCGTATGCCTTGCACCAGAGAGCGCAGCAGGGCATCGGTTTCCTGGCCGGTTTGTACCAGTCCCATTTGCCATTCACCGATGAAGCCGCTGGCAACGCTGTGCTGCAAAAAGGCCAGCATGGCGTCGTAATAGCCCGCCACGTTCAGCAGCCCGATAGGCTTGTCGTGGTAGCCCAATTGGCGCCAGGTCCAGACTTCAAACAGTTCTTCAAAGGTGCCTATCCCGCCGGGCAGGGCCAAAAAGGCATTGCTGCGCTCGGCCATCAAGGCTTTGCGTTCGTGCATGGTGCGCACGATGTGCAACTCGTCGCAGGCGTGGCGCGCATGTTCTTTGTCCACCAGCGATTGCGGGATCACGCCCACCACGCGGCCACCAGCGGCCTGGGTGGCATCGGCCACGGTGCCCATCAGCCCGCTGCGCCCGCCGCCATACACCAGTTGCCCACCGTTGGCACCTATCCAGGTGCCGACAGCGCGCGCCGTCTGGGCAAACAGTGCGTTCTCGCCAGGGCGCGAGCCGCAATAAACACAAATCGAAAAAGCCGGTTCAGCCATGGAGAAACCTCTGGTAAATCGCGCTGGCCCAAATGCCCACGCACAGCAACAAACTGAGTAAAACGGCGGCGCTTCCCATGTCCTTGGCCCGTTTGGACAGTGCGTGCCATTCGGGCCCGATGCGGTCAATGGCCGCTTCAATGCCACTGTTGAGCAGCTCTACCACCATCAGCAGCACGACCGAGCCTGCCAGCAGGGCCACTTCAGTCCAGCCACGACCCAGCCACACCGACAAGGGCAACAGCACCAGCGCTGCGCTGGCCTCTTGGCGAAAGGCCGCTTCACCCCAGCCAGCGCGCAGCCCGTCCAGCGAATAGCGCGTGGCATGCCACAGGCGGTGCAGGCCGGTGCGGTTTTTCTGGGCGTTGGTGGGTTCGTGTGGAGCGGGAGGGGGGTGCGACATGGGCGGAGTTTTGCGCCAGCTGCCTGGAGGTGCTGGAGGCCGTGAAGGTGTTTTCAGACGGGTTTGTTTCTTCGGGCCGCATCGAAATGCACCAGCCGGGTGCCTGCCAGTGCATCGTGCAAAAACTGGCGCTGCGGATGAAAGCGGCTCAGAATGGCCCAAACCGCTACCCAGCCCAATACGATGACCGTGATTTCCGGGCCTGAAAGCGCAAAGGGCGCAACGCCCAGCAAGGGTGGCAGAAACCACAGCCAGCTCAAGACGTAGCGCCACAGTGCGCGCCCTTGGCTCAGGGGTTGGCCTTGTGCATCAACTGCGCGGATGTGCCAGGTTTTCATGGCCAGTGTTTGCCCTTTGGCCCAAAACCAGGTGAAGTAAATGCCAAACACCACAAACAAAAAGCCTTGCAGTGCGTGCCGGTTGTCCAGCGCGTGGCGCGTTTGGCTGAGGGTGCTGAACAAATAGCCCGCAATGAACACCACGCCAAACATCAGCAGCCCCTCGTAGAGCCAGCATGCCATGCGCCGTGGCAGGGGCGGAGCTTGCAGCAAGGTGGATTCAGGGGCTGTCGGCCCAGCCTGGGGGTGCTGCCGGGATGGGCGCGATGGCGAGGCGTGCATTCAGAAAGTCAGTGGAAATTAGGCGAATCGGGCTCGGAGGGAGGCGGTAGCTCCGCAGGGGCAGAACCCGATGGTAATGGGGGCAGTGGCAGTGGCGTAGCGATAGGGACAGAAATCGGTACGGTTTCAACCACGATGGGTTCTGCCGTGTGTGTGCGTGTGTCCGTGGCTG
>NZ_JAQUAL010000135.1:0-9183 GCF_028687295.1 Simplicispira sp. | reverse complement strand
GCCGATCACGTCCAGATTTCTGCTGGCAGCGTTCAGACCCGAGAGACCTTGTTGAAAACCCATGGTGTGCTCCTGAAAAGAGGGCGAGTCGAATTAAAGAATGGCCTTGAGGCCCGACTGGGTGGTCGTGCCGCCGTGCGCCAGTTCCAGTTGCAGTGCGCCGTTGCTCAGGCTCACGGCAGAGATCTGGTCGATGGACAGCGGGGTGTTGTCCACGGCGGTATCACCGTTGGTGGCCATCACCTTGAAGCGCAGCCCGCCCTCGCCCTCGTACTTGGAGGCGTCCCAGGCAAAGTTGTAGCGCCCTTCCTTGAGCGAGCCCAGATCGACCACGCCCAGCTCTTTGCCGTTGGCGTCCAGCACCTGCACTTTGACGCTGGAGGCGGGGCCTGCCAGATCGAGTGCGCCGTAAGCCTTGTCCGCTTCGGTGTCCAGCACCAGGGAGTCGCCCTCTACCAGCACTTGGCGGCCCACCATGCCGGTGGCCTGCATCAGTTGCTGCGAGGCAAACTGGCTGGCCAGGCCCTTGACGGTGTCGTTGAGCTGCTGGATGCCGGTCACGGTATTGATCTGCGCGATTTGCGAGGTCATTTGCGCGTTGTCCAGCGGGTTCATGGGGTCTTGGTTGTTGAGCTGGGCCACCAACAACTTGAGGAAACGGTCTTGCGAGGCGGCAGCGTCGTTGGCATTGACATCGCGTGTGGCGGTGGTGCTGCCTGTGCTGGCGGCGGCGCTGGTGGCCGCAGTGGTGTTGTTGATGGTCGTCATGGCGGTGCGCTTTCAGGGGCGGGCCTTATTGGCCCATTTGCAGGGTCTTGAGCAGCAGCGACTTGGCTGTGTTCATGACCTCGACGTTGTTCTGGTAGGAGCGCGAGGCCGAAATCATGTTGACCATCTCTTCCACCGCGTTGACGTTGGAGTGCGAGACATAGCCCTCGGCATCGGCCAGCGGGTGGCTGGGGTCGTGGATGCGCTTGCCAGGCAGGTCGCTCTCCTGGATGTTGCTGACGCGCACGCCAGCCGTGCCGTCGGCGCCCATGGGGACGGTCTGAAAGACGGCCTGGCGGGCCTTGTAGGCTTTGCCGTCGGGGCCAGCCACCGCGTCCACGTTGGCCAGGTTGCTGGCCACCACGTTGAGACGCTGCGACTGCGCACTGATGGCGCTGCCCGAGACGTTGAAAATGGAAAACATCGACATGGTGCGGCTCCTGTGGTCGGGTTACTGGCCCTGGATGGCACTGAGCATGGTTTTGGCGGTGCCGTTGATAAAGCGCAGTGCGGCCTCATAGCGCACAGCGTTATCGACCGAGTTGGCGCGCTCGCGGTCCAGGTCTACGGTGTTGTTGTCCAGGCTGGGTTGCGTCTGCACGGTGTAGCCCATGGCGGCGGGGTTGGTGCCGGTGCGGGTGTTGCCAATCTCTACGGTGGGCAGGGGGGCGTGGCTGGTGTGGGTGACGGGGGCCAGCGCCATGCGCGTGTCCCCCAGGCGTTTGCCGCCTTCGGTGGCCTCGCGCAGGGCATTGGCGAAATGGAAATCACGGGCCACGTAGCCCGGCGTGTCGGCGTTGGCAATGTTGCTGGCGATGGTGCGCTGGCGCTCGGCACGCAGCAGCAGTGCGTTGCCCTGGAAGTCCAGTCGCTCGGTCATCTTGTTGATCATGGCTGCGCCTCTTGCCGTGGGTTCATGGTGTGCCGTTGCCTACCGCTGGGGGTGGCTTTGGCCTGTGGGCAATTATGAAAAAGCCCCCAGTTTGCTAAAGCACGAAGAACGCGGGCTTTGGTGCGCAGTTCGCCCCATCGGTTTTTGCCGCCACTGCGATAGTGGTGGGGCCATGCCATCGCCTCGCCTGCTGCGCGCGCGGGCGTTGCCGTGCATTTTTTGGAGGTTTGCCATGCAAGAAAACGCTTTTTCCACCCCGTTGCCATCCCGGCGCTTACCTTTGCGCTCGGGGTTGCGGCGTGCGCTGGCTTGTCTGGCCGTGCTGTGCGGTGTGCCAGCCGTGCAGGCGCAAACGCAGCAAAACCTGGAGCAGTTCACCCAGCACTGGATTGAGCAGGCATTGCAAAGCAGCCCGGCTGCTGCCGCTTCGGTGCTGCGCATGGAGGTGGCTGTGGGGGCATTGGACCCCCGTCTGCGCTTGGCGCCATGTGAGCGCGTAGAGCCTTATTTGCCTGCGGGTACCCGGCTGTGGGGACGCTCCCGTCTGGGGTTGCGCTGTGTGGCTGGGCCCGCGCGCTGGAACGTGTTTTTACCCATCACCGTCAAGGCGTATGGCCCGGCCTGGGTACTGACCGGCAGCGTGGCCTCGGGAGCGGTGTTGTCGCAGGCCGATGCGGTGCAGACGGAGGTGGACTGGGCCGCAGAGCAAGCCTCTGTGGTGGCTGATCCTGAGCAATGGGTGGGCCAGGTGGCTGCGCGCTCGTTGCAGGCCGGCCAGGCGTTGCGCCAGTCCATGCTGCGGGCACCACGCCTGTTTCAGGCCGGTGCCCAGGTGCGTGTGGTGTCCCAAGGGCCTGGTTTTGCGATCAGCGCCGCAGGCCAGGCCATGGCCGCAGGGGCCGTCGGCGAGACGGTGCGTGTGCGCATGGCCAATGGCAAGACCGTCACGGGTGTGGTGAGCGAGAACGGCACCGTAGATGTCTCTCTGTAACAGATTCACTTGGGCGCTAAAGTCCAACCCCCACAGGCCGATAACAAGGCACTGACGCCTCGCAATCCAAGAGGCGGTGGAGGACAAAGTGATAAAGATAGGACACCAACCCGAGTTGCCCGGCACCGTAGTGCACTCAGGGCCTGCCAAGCAGGCCCAGGCTGCTGCATCGGCTGCTGACGGGCTTGCCAAAAGCGCTCCAGCCGCTTCGGCCAGCCGTGCGCCCAGCACTGTCACTTTTTCGCGCAGCGCCCGCGATCTGGAACCACCAGGCCGGGCTGCGGGAGATTTTGATGCGGTCCGCGTTAAAGCCATGCGTGCTGCCATTGACGCAGGCACGTTCCGCATTGATGCCTCTGCCATTGCAGACAAGTTGCTCTCCAACGCGCAAGAAGTGCTCTCTCGCATGGGGCGGCACGACGCGTAGCGCTGGCGGTGGCAGTTTCTCTTTTTGTTTTACTACCCGTCTGAGCCTATTCCCATGATGCGTTCTTCCCCCTCTTTTCTGGAGCATGCGCTGGTGGCCGTAGAGGCACAGTTGCAAGAGTTGTCTGCGGCGTTGTTGGCGCCCGATCCTTTTGCATTGCAGACGTGCAGTGAGCAGATGCGCCAGGTCGCCATTGATTTTGTGGCCGCCTTGGGCGGGCTTCAGGGGCAGGTTCTGTCCGAGCCACTACAGCGCCGGATTCAGCAGATTCATGCCACACTGTCCATTCACCGTGACAGCCTGGCACGCTTGGCCGCTGTGGCAGATCGCCAAGCGGAGGTGCTGTTGCCCCCCGCTGAGAGCGCTCCCACCTATGCCCCGGGCCTGGGGTTTTCTGCGGGTGTTTCTGGCGCAGCACGCATTTACAGCGCCGCAGGTTGATACGGGCGGGTTGTATAAACAAAGGCCAGTCGCTGTGGGCGACTGGCCTTTTTTGATGGAGCAGGCAGGTGCTCAGTGTGTCCGCATTTTGGCGCGCAATCGCGCAATCGACTGGCTGTGCAGTTGGCACACGCGCGATTCGGTCACGCCCAGTACCGCAGCGATTTCCTTGAGGTTCATGTCGTGCTCGTAGTACATGCCCATGATGTATTGCTCACGCTCGGGCAAGGTATGGATGGCACTGACCAGGGCGGTGCGCAGCCGCTGGTCACGCAGCAAGTTCACCGGATCTGTGCCTGTGTCTGCTAGGTGGCGCTCCAGAAAGCCCTCGCCATCATCGCCCTCGCCATGCGCCATATCTTCCAGGTACACCAGCTGTGTGCCGCGCACCTTGCCCAGCAGCGACTGGTAGTCCGACAGGCTCATCTCCATTTCTTGGGCAATCTCTGATTCCAGCGGGCTGCGGCCCAGCTTTTGCTCCAGCCGTTGCACCGCACGCTCAATGTCTTTCTGGCTTTTGCGCGAACTGCGTGACATCCAGTCGCCTTCGCGCAGTTCGTCCAGCATGGCGCCACGAATGCGCTGCGTGGCGAAAGTCTCGAACTGCACGCCTTGGGTGGCTTCATAACGCGACAACGCTTCGGTCAGCCCGATCATGCCGACCTGAACCAGATCGTCCAACTCCACGTTGGGTGGCAGTTTGGCGATCATGTGGTTTGCCAGACGCCGCACCAGTGGCAGGTACTGGCGAATCAGGGCGTCGCGATCAAGCTGGCCTTTGGCGGTGTACATCACTTCAGTGGCTTTGGACAAAAGGCGCGTAGATGGCCGAGCTTGCCAGCGGGTTGAGTGGCCAAGACACCGGCGCCGGGGCGGTGATGGTGCCCGCGTTTTCCAGGAGCAGCAACGCCAGGCGTTGCATGTCTTGGGCGCGGTCTTCATGCAGCAGCGTAGCGCGCAGGCGTTGTCCCAGGTGGTGCGCCGCGCAGCGCTCCAGGGCCTGGATGTTTTCCCGGGCCTGGTCTTGCGCGGCGGCATCATCCGACGGCGCCATGTAAGCCACCATGCCTGTCAGTCCGGCATGAATAGCCAGGTGCTTGAGTTGGCGGTAGCACTCCACCAGCTCTGTTTTGCCCGGGTGCGTGATCAGCAGTGGCATGGCCGGGCTACCCGCCAGCAAGGGCGAGGTCAGTAACTCCAGCGGGGCGTGCAACACTACGACCGCGTAGCGCCGGAAGATAGGCTCCAGAGGCTCAAGGGTTTGCAGTGGCAGGCCTTTGCGCTGGGCGGTGTTGACCAGTGTCAGCAAACCCAGTGCAGCAGGCACTACGGTCAGTGTCGATGTGTTGGCGTTGGCATGTGGCTGGCCGCCGTTGTCCCAGGGCGAGTGCGTCAATAATTGCAACAGTCCCGGGGTGCGGTCTGTTTCGACGGCGGTGGCATCCAGCACCACCACGGGGTAGCCCAAGCGCTGGAGGTGCGCGCAGACCTGCCACAAGGTTTCCTGCGTTTGCCGTGCATCTTCCCGGCTGGCCACGACCAACAGGCGCAACTCATCCTGTGGTCGGTTGCAGTGCAAGCCCGTACCTTGGTGAAAACTGTTCTCAAGCATGGATCAGCCCCCTGTCGGAGACATGCTCCGTGGTTCGTGAGAAGAAGAAGTTCAACTCTGTTTCTTTGGGGTCGAATGCCGAGCGTGCAGGCGAGCGCATGGACATGCCCACCAGCTTGTTGGCATCGGCCGCTTCCCAGTCTTCGGGGACGCGCTGGCCATTGGTGACACCGCGCAGCACCATCTGGTGGCGGATCAGCGCATCCAGTGGAGGGCCGAGTTTGACGGCCTCGTCCACCTTGGACAAGATGGCTTGCTGCGACCCGGTGGTCTTGAAGGCAGTGAGCACATCATCCAGGGTATCGCCATGGCTGCCTGCGTTGAGCACCAGCAGCCGCTTGATATGGGGCAGATCCAGCACATCAAGCATGTCGCGCTTGCGTGGATCGCGGGGGGCCACCCCTGCGGTGTCTATCAACACCATCTTTTTGCCGCTGAGCAGGCCCAGCAGGTCTTGCAGGGCTGCCTGGTCGTGTGCCAGGTGAGCCACTACACCCAGCATGCGGCCGTAGGTGCGCAACTGGTCGTGGGCACCCACGCGGTAGGTGTCCAGTGTGATCAGCCCTACGCTGGAGGGCCCATGGATACGGGCGCACAGCGCTGCCAGCTTGGCGGTGGTGGTAGTTTTGCCCACGCCAGTGGCGCCTACCAGTGCATACACCCCGCCTTCGTCGTACAGCGGACGTGTACCAGCATCGGTTTTGAGGTTGCGCTCCAGTACGCCCATCAGCCAACGCACGGCCTCGCCTGCACCCAGATCGTCGGGCAGGCGTTCCAGTACCGTGCGTGCCAGTGCGGGCGAGTAGCCCGAGCGGATCAGCTTGAGCATCAGGTTGGACTGGATCGGGTTCTGGCGGGCTTGTCCCAGCCAGGACAGTGTGTTGAAGCGATCTTCAATCAGATCCTTCATGGACTGCAGCTCCTGGAACAGCCCTTGTTCGTTGACCGCAGGCGTCGGCATCAAGGCCGGTGCCGGATCGCGGCGAACTTGCAGCGCAGGCTGGTGCATGGTGGTGGCTGGATGGTGGTGTTCATGGGCGTACTCCGGTGCGGCATACAGCGGCGCTGGCTGGCCCAGGGGCGCCAGCGGGGCACGGGTCTCGCGCGGGTCGCGGCGCAGAGGCTGCTGTGCTTCGGCGGGGGCGTTGCCTTGCAGTGCCTCGTGGCGCCGACGCAGCATGCGTTCACGCACATAGTCTTGGAACGACAGCGTGCTCATGGCCAATTGCTCGGTGTCTTCATGCACCGGATTGCGCTCGGACACGCTGGCTGTGTGTGCAGGGCTGGCCTGGGGACGTGCCGCGGGCTGGGGCGCTGGCTTGAAGGCTTCTTTGAATGCCTCCGGTGCTGGCGCCGGTGCCGACAGGGGCAGGTCGTCTGCGCGCTCCAAAGACGAGCTCAGCGACTCTTCTGCCGTCGCCACCACTTCCACACCGTCGGGTGTGGGGCGGTTGGACAAAATCAGCGTGCCGTCCCCAAAGGTCATGCGCGCCTTGGCCAGTGCCTCACGGGCGGTGGCTGCGTAAAAGCGTTTGATGTTCATGCCGATGCTCCTTTGAGGACGGGCCCAATGCGGATGGTGTGTGTTTCAGGAATTTCGCTGTGCCCCAGCACTTGCAGGCGTGGTGCCATGCGGCGTACCAGGCGTGAGATGGCGCTGCGGATGGCGTCGGGCACGAGCAGGCAGGCGGGCAGGCCGATCTCTTCCTGCTTCAGTGCCACCTCGGCTGCCCTTTGCGTCAGGATGTCTGCCACACCGGGGTCCAGCGCCGGGCCTGCGGGGTTGCCCAGGGCTTGCACCAGCAGGCGCTCCAGGCCGGGCTCGATGGCAATCACGCTCAATTCGCGTGTCGGGCCATAAATTTGCTGCACGATGGCGGGCGACAGGGCGATGCGAACGCGCCGTGCCAGCTCTTGTGGGTCGGCTGTGTTGCCTGCGTGCTCGGCCAGCGTCTCGATGATGGTGCGGATGTCGCGGATATGCACCGACTCCTCCAGCAGCAACTGCAGCACTTTTTGGAACGTCGTGATCGAAACCATTTTCGGGATCACCTCTTCTATCAATTTGGGCGCCAGCTTGGCAACGTGTTCCACCAGCTGTTGGGTCTCTGTGCGACTCAGCAACTTGGTGGCCTGAACTTGCATCAAGTGTGACAAATGTGTCGCCATCACGGTTTCCGAATCAACGACGGTAAAGCCTGCCATTTGCGCCGCTTCTTTTTGCTGTTCGTCGATCCAGTGCGCGGGCAAACCAAAGGCCGGATCGGTGGTGGGTGTGCCAATCAGTGGGGTAGAGATGCCGCCCGGGTTGATGGCCAGGAACATGCCGGGGAAGGCCTCGCCCTCGCCGACGACCACACCGCGCAGCGTCAGGCGGTAGGCGCTGGGCTTGAGCTCCAGGTTGTCGCGCACATGCACCGGGGGCGGCAAAAAGCCGACTTCCTGGGCAAATTTGCGCCGCACGCCCTTGATGCGGGTCAGCAAGTCGCCCTGGCGGTTTTTGTCCACCAGTGCAATCAGACGGTAGCCCAGTTCCAGGCCCAGCAGATCGACCGGTTGCAGGTCGTCCCAGGTGGCATCGCCGTCGCCAGTGGGTGCGGCTGCGGGAGCTTCTTCTTGCACAGGTGCCTTGGCGCGCTGCATCAGTACCCAGGCCAGGTAGCCCAGTACCGAACCAATGCCCAGAAACACCACATGCGGCATGCCCGGAATCACGCCCAGCAAAATCAGAATGCCTGCCGTTACGCCCAGTACGCGCGGCGACATGAACAGTTGGTGAACAATCTGCTGGCCCATGTCCGAGTCTTTGCCCACGCGCGAAATCACCATCGCCGCTGCCACCGAGATCAGCAGCCCCGGAATCTGTGCCACCAGCGCATCGCCCACGGCCATCAGGATGTAGATGTCAGCCGCCTTACTGGCCGACAGGCCGTGCTGAACCATGCCAATGACAAAGCCGCCCACGATGTTGATCAGCAAGATCAGAATGCCGGCCACCGCGTCGCCGCGCACAAATTTGGAGGCGCCGTCCATGGAGCCAAAGAAGTTGGCTTCTTCAGCCACTTCCAGGCGGCGGCGCTTGGCTTCTTTTTCATCGATCAGGCCAGCGTTCAGGTCGGCATCCACAGCCATTTGTTTGCCGGGCATGGCGTCCAGGGTAAAGCGTGCTGACACCTCGGCAATGCGCTCGGCGCCCTTGGTGATCACGATGAAGTTGATGACCACCAAAATCGCAAAAACGATCAGACCCACGGCAAAGTTGCCGCCAATCAAAAAGTGACCAAAGGCCTCAATCACTGCGCCCGCAGCGCCAGGGCCGGTGTGGCCTTCCAGCAGCACCACCCGCGTAGAGGCCACGTTCAGCGACAGGCGCATTAACGTGGTCAGCAGCAGCACTGACGGAAACGCAGCAAAGTCCAGTGGCTTGAGCATGTAGGCCGCCACCATCATCACCATCAGCGCCACGGCAATGTTGATGGTGAAGAACACGTCCAGCATCCAGGCCGGAATGGGCAACACCATCAGCGCCAGAATGGCCACCACCAGCAGCGGTGCAGACAGGCCCTGGACTGCAGAGGCATTACTGCCCGCCCATTGCCGTGCGGAGTTCATGGAAATGTTCATGGCTGATTGCCTTGTGGTGTGGTGCGGTTCAGGGGGTCGAGTTCAGGCGGGACGTACGGGTCAGGCTGCGCATCGGGCATACGGCCTTCGCCACGCATGGCCGCCTTGAGTCGGTATACGTAAGCCAGCACCTGGGCCACAGCCGTGTACAGCGTGGCCGGAATGGGTTGGTCAAGTTCTGCGTGTGCGTACAGTGCGCGGGCCAACATGGGCGACTGCAGTACCGGCACACCGTGGCTGTTGGCCAGGTCGCGAATCTTCATGGCGATCAGGTCGGTGCCTTTGGAGATCACCTGGGGAGCGCTCATGGTGTCGTCGTACTTCAGCGCCACGGCATAGTGGGTGGGGTTCATCACCACAAAGTCGGCCTTGGGTACGGCAGTGACGCTGGCGCCGTCGGCAATCTCGCGCTGGCGCTGGCGCTGGCG
>NZ_JAQUAL010000134.1:0-9202 GCF_028687295.1 Simplicispira sp. | reverse complement strand
TCAAACAAGCCAAGCTCATGGAAAGCTACGGCGCCAACTGCATCTACATCACCGACTCGGCTGGCCACATGCTGCCGCACAACGTCAGCGAAAAACTCGGCGCCGTGCGCCAGGCCTTGAAGCCCGAGACCGAACTGGGCTTTCACGGCCACCACAACCTGGCCATGGGCGTGGCCAACAGCCTGGCCGCCATCGAAGCCGGGTGCAGCCGCATCGACGCGGCTGCGGCGGGCCTGGGCGCCGGGGCGGGCAACACCCCCATGGAAGTGCTGGTGGCCGTGTGCGACCTCATGGGCATCGACACCGGCGTGGACGTGTTCAAGATCCAGGACGTGGCCGAAGACCTGGTGCTGCCGATCATGGACTTCCCGATCCGCATCGACCGCGACGCGCTCACGCTGGGGTATGCGGGGGTGTACGGCAGCTTCCTGCTGTTTGCCAAGCGCGCCAGCGAGAAATACGGCGTGCCCGCGCGCGAGATTCTGGTGGAGATGGGCCGGCGCGGCATGGTCGGCGGCCAGGAGGACATGATCGAAGACACGGCGCTGACCATGGCCAAGGCGCGGGGCCTGATGCCCGCATAACCCCGCAACCACCGATATATGGGCACGTTGCTCGGCTCTGCGGTGGTGCTGCTGTTGGCGGCACTGGCTTGGCCCGCCTGGTCATTGCCTTGGGCGGGTTTGCGCGAGCTGGCCCTCCTCGGTTTGGCCCTGCTGGCGCTGGTCGGCGTGGCGGGCCGTGCCCGTGGCGGGTGGGCCCGCGTGGGCCGCCGTGCCATGGCAGCGGCGCTGGGGCGGCTGGACCAGCAGGCCCTGGATGTCACAGTGAACAACGCCAGCATGATGTCGTCGTTCACCAAGGTGGTAAGCGCCTCGCGCGTGCAGGCTGGCGCTCTGGCGCAGTTGCTCGATGGTGTCGGTGCGCTCAACCGCAGCGTGGAAACGGTGGCGCAAGCGGCCGCCGTCACTCGCAACGAGGTCGATTCCATGCATGCGCTGGCCGTGCAGGGCGATGGCCTGCTGCACCAGACCATGGAGCGCATTGCCGCGCTGGAGCCATCGGCCCAGGGCCTGGAAGAGCGCTTTCGCGAGGTCATGCGACACCGCGACAACATCGAAACCATCCTGGACATCATCCAGAAGGTGGCCATGCAGACCAACCTGCTGTCGCTCAATGCCGCCGTTGAGGCTGCCCGCGCCGGTGAACACGGGCGGGGTTTCAGCGTAGTGGCCCAGGAAGTGCGCCAGCTGGCCACCCGCACCAACGAGGCCACGCTGCAAATCCGCCAGATGGTGTCCGGCATCACCCACAGCACGGTGGCCGCAGACAGCTATTTGCAACAGGTGCTGCAAGACATCCACGGCAGCATTGAGCGCACCCGCGACACCAGCACCGCGCTGGCCGACATCCGCACCCGCGCGGGCCGCACCCTGGAGGCTGCCAGTGATATGGCCGCCGCCGCCCATACCCAGGAGGGCCTGAGCCAGGACTTGGTGGCCAACGCCCAGGCCCTGTCGGCAGCGGCACAGCAATCGGTGGAATCGATTGGTGCCAGCAATGCCCAGCTGCGCACGGTGCAGGGCCTGATCGGGCAGCTCAAGCGCGAAACCTCGCAGCTGCTGCCTGGCCGCGCTCCGCTGGCGGTACTGGCCGACTGCATCGAAGAGCTGCGCGCCTGCAACATCCTCATCATGAATGCCGATGCCTGCCGCGAGATTGGCGCGGTGGTGGAGCGCATTGGGCAACTCGATCAACTCATCGACAGCACCTGGTCGCATTACCAACGCGGCCTGCGCGAGCCGTCGCAGGTGGCCGCAGCGCAGGCGTTTGCCACCGCCTTGCAAACCTACCGCCGGTTGCGCAACGACATGCTGGCGCTGGCCCAGTCCGAGCAGTTTGACCAGGTGCGCATCCATGTACCCCAGCGGGTGCGCCCCGCCTACGACCTGGTCAAAAGCAGCCTGGCGCAGCTGGGCCCGCCCGCCCCGTTGGCCCGCAGCCCCCTGGCGAGCCTGGTGGCCCGGCTGCCACGCTGAGCAGCGCGGTGCCCGCTGCTCCCATTCCCCCGATTTTTTCCACTCTACGACGAAGGCCCCTCCATGCCACTGCAAGCCCACACCCTCGCTGAACTGGCCCAGCACCTGGAAAACTGCCAACTGCAAGCCCAGGACACCCTGAAAATCACCGAAGCCCACCCCGATATGGACTGGGACGATGCCTACGCCATCCAGGACTTGATTCTGGCCAGCAAGCTGCGCAAGGGCGCGCGCGTGGTGGGCTACAAGGCCGGTTTGACCTCGCACGCCAAAATGAAACAAATGGGCGTGACCGACCCGGTGTTCGGCTTCCTGGTGGATGAATACGTCGTGGCCGAGGGCGCCGAGGTCAAGGTCAGCGAGCTGATCCACCCCAAGGTGGAGCCTGAAATCTGCTTCATCACCCGCACCGAACTCACCGGCCCTGGTTGCCACATCGGCGCTGTGCTGGCCGCCAGCGATGTGGTGCTGCCCGGCATCGAAGTGATCGATAGCCGCTACCGCGACTTCAAGTTCGACCTGAAAAGCGTGATTGCCGACAACACCTCGGCGGCGCGTTTCGTGGTCGGTGGCCGCGTGGCCTCGGCGCGTGACCTGGACTTGCGCACCTTGGGCGTGGTGCTGGAAAAGAACGGCCAGCCCGTGGCCCTGGGGGCAGGCGCTGCCGTGCTGGGCCACCCCGCCGCCGCTGTGGCCATGCTGGTCAACCACCTGGGGCGCCGTGGCCAATCGCTGCCCGCTGGCAGCCTGGTGCTGTCGGGCGGCATCACCGAAGCCGTGCCGGTGCAGGCGGGCGACAACGTCACCTTGCGCATCCAGAACCTGGGCAGCGTGTCGGTTCGGTTCGTGTAACCCAGAAAAGAGACAACACCATGCAACGCAGACAATTCATCGCCACCGGCGTGGGCGCCGCCCTTACAGCCTCCGTGGCTGCGCTTCCCGCGTGGGCGCAAGAGGCTTGGCCGACCAAGCCGGTCAAGCTGATCGTGCCGTTCCCGCCCGGCGGGCCCACCGATGTGATGGGGCGTACGGCGGCCAAGGTCATGGCAGAAAAACTGGGCCAACCCTTTGTGGTGGAAAACAAGGCCGGTGCGGGCGGCAACATCGGCACCGAGGCCGTGGCCAAGGCCGCTGCCGATGGCTACACCATCGGCCTGTCGGCCATCAGCAGCCTGGCCATTGCGCCGCACCTGTACGCCAAAGTGCCGTTCTCGGTCGAAAAAGACTTTGCGCCGATCTCGCTGGTGGGCACCTCGCCCTGCGTCATCGTCGTACACCCGAGCGCGCCCTTCAGCGACCTCAAGGGCCTGGTGGCCTACGCCAAGGCCAACCCGGGCAAACTCAACTACGCCACCTCGGGCATCGGCACCAGCAACCACCTGGCGGCGGAGTTGTTGCAGGCCACGGCGGGCATCCAGCTGACCAGCGTGCCGTACAAAGGCTCCAGCCAGATCGTGCCCGACCTGCTGTCGGGCGTGCTGCTGATGAGCATGGAAAGCTCGCTGGCCACCACGCTGCAACACATCAAGGCGGGCAAGCTCAAGGCGATAGCCGTGACCTCGCCCAAGCGCTCGCGCGCCCTGCCCCAGGTGCCCACCATTGCCGAGTCGGGCTACCCCGGTTTTGAAGTGGAGACCTGGTTCGGGCTGGTGGCGCCGGTGGGCACGCCACGCGCCATCGTGGACAAGCTCCAATCGGCCTGGAGCGAAGGCTCCAAGCTGGCCGATGCCACCAACGCCTTCGAGGCCATCTCTGCCGACATCCGGGTGCAGACACCGGCACAGTTTGCCGATTTCATCCGCGCAGAAAACCTGCGCTGGGGCAGCCTGATCCAGAAGCTGGGTATCAAGCTCGATTGATGGCCCCCTTCGTTCTTTGACCATTGCCAGGAAACCGCCATGCCATTTGCCCAGATTTACATGATTGAAGGCCGCACCGAAGCGCAGAAAAAAGCCGTTATCGAAAAAGTCACCCAGGCCCTGCACGAGGCCGTGGGCGCGCCCAAAGAGAATGTGCGCGTCTGGATCCACGATGTGCCCAAAGAGAACTGGGGCATTGCCGGCGTCAGCGCCAAAGACCTGGGCCGCTGAGCGCCTTCTGGCGGCTGGTTTTGGTGCATTTTTGATAGCTGCTCGCGCTCGTCCCGCAAGGGCTGGAGGCACTTTTGGCTATCAATTCACAGGTTGGTGGCCGCCAGCACCTCGGGCATATCGGTCAGGCCCTGCAAGACTTTGTCGATGCCATCCTGGCGCAGGGTGCGCATGCCCGCTTGCAGCGCGCTGTGGCGGATCTCGGTGGCGCTGGCGCGCTGGCGGATGTGCTGGCGGATGGCGTCGTCGCTTTGCATCAGCTCGTGGATGCCCAGGCGCCCCCGGTAGCCGTGGCCGTCGCACTGGCTGCAGCCTTTGCGCTGCCACAGCGTGACCGTGCCGCTGGCGTCGCCGTGGTGGCTGCGCCAGCGCGCCACCTGCGCGGCGCGCGCCTCGGGCGTGTTCTGTACGCCGCTGGCCAGGTACTGCGAGGCCATGGCCAGCAGCGTGTCATTGTCTGCCGGGTGCGGCTGGCGGCAGGCCACGCACAGGCGGCGCACCAGGCGCTGCGCCAGAATGGCCAGCAGCGAATCAGAAAAGTTGAACGGGTCGAGGCCCATTTCGAGCAGCCGCGTGATGCTCTCGGGCGCCGAGTTGGTGTGCAGCGTCGATAGCACCAAGTGCCCCGTCAGCGACGCCTCGATGGCGATGCGCGCGGTTTCCTCATCGCGCATTTCGCCAATCAGGATTACATCGGGGTCGGCGCGCAAAAACGTGCGCATGGCGGCGGCAAACGTCCAGCCGATGCGCGGGTTGACCTGCACCTGGCGCAGGCCCGACTGGGTGATTTCGATGGGGTCTTCGGCCGTCCAGATTTTGCGGCCCTCGGTGTTGATGTCGCTCACCACCGAATGCAGCGTGGTCGTCTTGCCGCAGCCCGTGGGGCCGCACACCAGCACCAGGCCGTAGCTTTTGTGCACCACGGCGCGCAGCACTTGCAGGTGGGCGGGGCTCAGGCCGATGTGCTCCAGCGGTATGGGCTTGGCGCTGGCCAGCAGGCGCAGCACCACGTCTTCCAGCCCGTGCGAGGTGGGCACCGTGACCACGCGCAGCTCCACCGGCGGGCCGCCAAAGCGGGCAAAGTCGATCTTGCCGTCCTGGGGCTTGCGGTGCTCGGAAATGTCCAGGCTGGCCATGATCTTGATGCGCGCCACCATGGCAAAGCGAAACCGCGCGGGCAGCTCCAGGTAGGGCGCCAGCTCGCCATCGACGCGCAGGCGGATGCGCACGTTCTGCGGCGCCGGTTCGGTCTCGATGTGGATGTCGGAGGCGCGGTGCGCAATGGCCTCGTTGATGACGGAGTTGATCAGCCGCACCAGCGTGTTGTCCGACTCGCTGACCACATCGGCTTGCTGGGCATCGCCCTCGGGCAGGGCGCTGGTGAGGTCGCTGGCCAGCTCCTGGGCGCTGGCGCGCTGCATGGCCAGCGGCGGCGGGTTGCCTGCGGCCTTGGTCAGGGAGCGCGGCGTCCCGGTGGTTGGTGGGTTGCCCGGGTGGGTGCGGTAGGCCCGGGCAATGGCGGGCAGCAGGGTGCCCGGCGCGGCCTGCACCGGCACCAGCCGCCGCTGGGTCAGAAAGCGCAACTCATCGAGCAGCACGCGGTCCAGCGGGTCGGCCATCAGCACCGCCAGCGCGTCCTCGCGCGCCAGCAGGGGCAGCACGGATTCGCGCTCGGCCACGGCGCGCGGCACCAGCGCCAGCGCGGCGGCGTCGGGGGGTAGCTCGCTGGGGTCCACCATGTACCCGCCCAGCCAGCTGCCAATCACCTGGCGCAGCCGCTCTTGCGTCAGGTCGCCCTGGGCCACCAGGATTTGGCCCACGGGGCGGTGCTGCCCACACTCACGCTCTTGTTGCTGGATTTGCAGGCTGCGCAGCAGCGCTGCCGGTGTGACCAGCCCAGCCTGCACCAGCGCCTCGCCCAGATGGTGTGCATTGCCCACCAGAGGGTGCGGCGCATTCACCAGCCGCCACAGGCTGTCTGCGTCTTTGGGGTGCAGGCAGGTGGACGGCGGTGCGTCGGTGGTCATCAGGGAGTCGGGCATGGGAAGGCAGCGGTGGAGATGGCGGACGGGGCGCTGGCGGTGGGCCAGTCGCGGCTCAGAGTGTGAAGGCGTAGTCCACCGTGATGGGCGCGTGGTCAGAGAATTTCTCGCCCTTGTAGATGTGCTCGGCCTGCGCCAGCGCAGCCAGGGCGGGGGTGGCCAGGTGATAGTCCAGCCGCCAGCCCACGTTGTTGGCGTAGGCCTGGCCCCGGTTGCTCCACCAGGTGTAGGCGGCATCGGTGGCCTCGGGTTGCAGGCGGCGGTACACATCCACCAGCCCGCCACCGGGCTCGGTGGGGTGCAGGATCTGGCTCACCCAGGCGCGCTCTTCGGGGGTAAAGCCGCTGTTTTTCTGGTTGCTGCGCCAGTTTTTCAGGTCGATGTTCTGGTGGGCGATGTTCAGGTCGCCGCACAAAATGAATTCGCGCTCGGCCTTGGTCTGCATCAGGTGCGGGTGGAACCCGGCCAGAAACCGGAACTTGGCCTGCTGGCGCGCCTCGCCCGAGGCGCCACTGGGAAAGTAGGCGCTGATGACCGAGAGCTTGCGCGCGGGCGTGTCAAAGCGCAGCTCCAGGTAGCGGCCTTCGGCATCGAACTCGGGCGAGCCATAGCCCGCCACCACATCGCTGGGCTCGTGGCGGGTATAAATGCCCACGCCCGAATAGCCTTTTTTCTCGGCGTAATGGAAATACCCGCGCAGGCCCGCCAGCTCCTCGAACTTGCCTTCTATATCGGCGGCCTGGGCTTTGATTTCCTGCACGCAAATACAATCCGGGCGCAGGCTGGCCATCCAGTCTTCGGCGCCTTTGCGGGTGGCGGAGCGGATGCCATTGAGGTTGAGGCTGGTTAACTTGAACAAGGAATTTCCCATGGTGGTTGGTGGCGCGCAAGCAATAGAGAAAGACCGTCTGGCACAGGATTTTGTGCGTTTTGCGGTGGAGTCGGGCGTGCTGCGCTTTGGCGAGTTCAAGACCAAGGCCGGGCGCCTGAGTCCGTATTTTTTCAACGCCGGTTTGTTTGATGACGGTGCCAAGATGGGTCGGCTGGCCGAATTCTATGCACAAGCCCTGATCGACAGCGGCATCGAATTCGACATGGTGTTTGGCCCCGCCTACAAGGGCATTCCGCTGGCCGCCACGGTGGCCGTGGAGCTGGCGCGCCGGGGCCGCAACGTGCCCTTTGCCTACAACCGCAAAGAGGCCAAAGACCACGGCGAAGGCGGCACCCTGGTGGGCGCGCCGCTGCAAGGGCGCGTGCTCATCGTCGATGACGTGATGTCGGCAGGCACCGCCGCCCGCGAATCCATTGCGCTGATCCAGGCCGCAGGCGCCACGCCCCACGCCGTGGTCATCGCCCTGGACCGCCAGGAAAAAGCCACCGAAAACGGCCAGGACGTGAACCACAGCGCCGTGCAATACGTGCGCCAGCAACTGGGCTTGCAGGTGTGCGCCATCGCCACGCTGGCCGATTTGTTGCAGTATTTGCAGCAAGATGACGGCTCGGGCGTATCGGCCCACCACGAGCGGGTGCTGGCCTACCGCCAGCGCTACGGCGTGTAACGCCATTGCCCGTGTCCTGTGTGGCGCAACTGTTTTGTGGAAAGGGCCCGGCGATGACACCTTTGCGACCCCACCGTGCCTGGATGGCGGCCCGCACGCTGGCCCTGGCAACCGGCCTGGCGGCCACGGGCTGCACGCTGGCGTGGGCCCAGCCCCTGGCGCAGGGTTCGGGCATTTACACCTGCATCGACAAAAACGGCCGCAAGCTGACTGCCGACCGCCCCATCGTGGAGTGCCTTGACCGCGAACAGCGCGAGCTGAGCCCCTCGGGCACCGTGCGCCGGGTGGTGGGCCCCACCCTGACCGAACAAGAGCGCGCCGCCCAGGAAGTGCAGCGGCGCAAAGAGCAGGAAGAGCGCAACCGCATTGCCGACGACCGCCGCCGCGACCGTGCCCTGCTGGCGCGCTACCCCGACAAAGCTGCGCATGACGCCGAGCGCGCCAACGCCATCGCCCAGGTGGAAGAAGTGAGCAACGCCGCCGCCAAGCGCATTGTGGATTTGCAGGCCCAGCGCAAGACGCTGGACGTGGAGCTGGAGTTCTACCGCAACGACCCGCTCAAGGCGCCCATGGCGCTGCGCCGCCAACTGGCGGAAAACGACGAAGGCATCCTGGAGCAACAGCGCTTTATCACCGGCCAAGACCGCGAGAAGCGCCGCGTCCACCAGCGCTTTGACATAGAGCTGGGGCAACTGCGGCGCCTGTGGGCCATGCAGCACGCCGCGCCCGCACCGGGCGGGGCGCCGCCCGCCGCCGACATCCCCCCGGCAGCAGCGGCTGCGGGGCGTTAATTTTTTGTATGCCCTGGCACGCCCACCTCCAACTTGACTACCGCCGCGAAGGCGCCCGCACCGTGGTGCGCCACGCACACAACGGCCCGCTGCGCATCCTGAAAAGCCTGTACCCCGAAGGCGACGCCATTTGCCACAACGTGCTGGTACACCCGCCCAGCGGCCTGGTGGGCGGCGACACGCTGGACATCCGCGCCCAGGTGGCCAGCGGCGCGCACGCCCTCATCACCACGCCGGGGGCCACGCGCTTTTACCGATCTACGGGCGAGCTGGCGCTGCAACGCACCCACGCTGTGCTGGACGCGGGCGCCCGGCTGGAATGGCTGCCGCTGGAAGCCATTGCCTACAGCGACTGCCAGGCCGAAAACCGCCTGACGCTGGAGCTGGCGCCGGGCGCCGAGTTTTTGGGCTGGGACGCCACTGCCCTGGGCCTGCCCCACGCCGACCAGCCCTTTGCGGCGGGCCGCTTTGTGCAGCACATCGACGTGCCCGGCGTGTGGCTGGAGCGCGGCCACATCGCCGCCACCGACGACCTGCTGCTGAACAGCCCGCTGGGGCTGGCCGGGCAGCGCTGCATGGCGTCGATTTTTTTCATCACCGGATCGGCGCTGGAGCGCACCCGCCGCGACACCGCCCTGGACTTGGCCCGCGCCGTGATCGACGCCCACCCGCTGGCCGCCA
>NZ_JAQUAL010000133.1:0-9229 GCF_028687295.1 Simplicispira sp. | reverse complement strand
CCGCCTTTGGCGATGGCGTCATCAACGTGGCGCTGCACCTTTTGCAGCGCGGCTTCTTCGATCAGCGGGCCTTGGTTCACGCCGTCCTCAAAGCCGTTGCCGACCTTGGCGGTTTGCACCCGGGCGGCAAACTTGGCCACGAATTCGTCGTACACGCCTTCCTGCACGTAAAAGCGGTTGGTACACACGCAGGTCTGGCCGGCGTTGCGGTACTTGCTGGCAAAGGCACCTTCGACGGCGCTGTCGATGTCGGCATCGTCAAACACGATGAAGGGCGCGTTGCCGCCCAGCTCCAGCGACATTTTCTTCACGGTGGGGGCGGACTGCGCCATCAGAATGCGGCCCACCTCGGTGCTGCCGGTGAAGCTGATGTGGCGCACTACGCTGCTTTCGCACAGCACCTTGCCGATGGCAATGGAGTTGGTGGCATCGGCGCAGAGCATGTTCAGCACGCCCGCCGGAATGCCCGCGCGCTGGGCCAGCTCCATGGCGGCCAGGGCGGTGAGCGGTGTGAGTTCCGCCGGTTTGATGACCACCGGGCAGCCTGCGGCCAGCGCGGGTGCCACTTTGCGCGTGATCATGGCCAGCGGGAAGTTCCAGGGCGTGATGGCTGCGCACACGCCAATGGGCTGTTTGAGCACCAGCAGGCGCCGGTTGTTGTCGAACTGGGGCAGCGTCTCGCCGTTGACGCGCTTGGCCTCTTCGGCAAACCACTCGACAAAGCTGGCGCCGTAGGCCACTTCGCCTTTGGCCTCGGCCAGCGGCTTGCCCTGCTCGGCGGTCATGATGCGGGCCAGGTCGTCCTGGTGCTGCATGAGCAGGTCGTACCACTTGCGCAGGAGGGTGCTGCGCTCTTTGGCGGTTTTGGCGCGCCAGGCGGGCCAGGCGGCGTTGGCGGCGGCAATGGCTTGCTCTGCTTCTTGCGCGCCCAGGTTGGCCACGTCGGCCAGGTGCGCGCCCGTGGCCGGGTCGTGGACAGCAAAGCGGCTGCTGCCCGGCACCCACTGGCCGTTGATGAGGGCATCGGTTTTGAGCAGGCTGGGGTCGGCAAGCTGGGCGAGGGGGCTGGCGGTGTGGCTGGTAGGCATGAAGGCTCCGACGGGTGCGAAGAAAACACAGTGGAAGAAAACAGGAACTTACCCCAAACCCGCCCCGGGTGCGCTCGCTCTGGCGACAGGCGTGTAGGGTGGTTCAGGGTAATTTTTGCTATTGAAAGCGTAGCTGGTAGCGCTTACTGCGAAAGGGCTGGAGGCTGATTTGGCGTGAAAAACAGCGCAGGCGCTCACTTGCGCCGCCCGCGCAGCCATTCCAGCGTCATCATCAGCGCCGTGGTGAACAGCGTCAGCAGCGTGGCCACGGCGGCGATGACGGGCGAGATGTTTTCGCGGATGCCGGTGAACATCTGGCGCGGCAGCGTGACCTGGTCGGGCCCGGCCAGGAACAGCGTGACCACCACCTCGTCGAACGAGGCGGCAAACGCAAACAGCGCCCCGGAAATCACGCCCGGCGCAATCACCGGCAGCGTCACCTTGAAGAAGGTGTGCAGCGGGCTGGCGCCCAGGCTCAGGCTGGCCTTGACCAGGTTGTGGTTGAAGCCTTGCAGCGTGGCCAGCACGGTGGTCACCACAAACGGCGCGCCCAGCGCAGCGTGTACCAGCACCAGGCCCAGGTAGGTTTCCGACAGGCCGATGCGCGCAAAAAACAGGTAGGTGCTGACGGCCACGACCACGATGGGCACCACCATGGGCGCAATCAGCAAGGCGCTGACCAGGCCCCGGCCCATGAAGCGGGTGCGCGCCAGCCCCATGGCCGCCAGCGTGCCCAGCGTGGTGGCCAGCACGGTGGCCAGGGGCGCGACGATGAAGCTGTTGCGCGCGGCGCGGGCCCATTCGGGCGAAGCCAGCAGCTCGCGGTACCACTGCAATGACCAGCCCGGTAGCGGGTAGGCCAGAAACGAGCCGCTGGAGAACGACAGCGGCACGATGACAAAGATGGGCAGCAGCAAGAACAGCAGCACACCGATGCTGAAGGCGCGCAGCAGCAGCCAGCCCAGTTTGTCGCCCAGGCGGTAGTGCGCGGGGAAGTAGGGGGTTTTCATGGCGGGGGTTCTCCGGTTAGCCCAGGCTCAGCTCGGCCTTGCCGAACTTGCGGTACACGCCATACAGCGCCAGCGTGGTCACCAGCAGCACCGAGCCCAGTGCGGCGGCCATGCCCCAGTTGACCTCGACGTTGGTGTACTGCGCCACGTAGTAGCTCAGCATCTGGTCGCTGGGGCCGCCCAGCAGTGCGGGCGTGACGTAGTAGCCAATGGCGGTGATGAACACCAGCAGGCCGCCTGCGGCCACGCCGGGGTAGGTTTGCGGCACATAGACGCGAAAGAACGCGGCCAGCGGCGGGCTGCCCAGCGAGACAGCCGCGCGCAGGTAGTTGGGCGGAATCGACTTCATCACGCTGTACAGCGGCAGGATGAGAAACGGCAGCAGGATGTGCACCATGGCAATGACCACGCCCAGCCGGTTGAACAGCAGCGGCACGGGCGCATCGGTGAGGTTCAGGAACATCAGCAGCCGGTTGACCAGGCCGTTGTTTTGCAACAGCACGATCCACGCAGCAATGCGCACCAGCACCGATGTCCAGAACGGCACCAGCACCAGAATCATCATCAGGTTGGCGCGCCGCTCGGAAAGTGTGCTGAGCCAGTAGGCCAGCGGGTAGCCGATCAGAATGGCCAGCAGCGTGACGGTGGCGCTCATCTGGAAGGTGCGCCCCAGGATGTCGCGGAAGGCGGCAGCCTCGGCGCCCACCTGCTCGATGGCGCCTTGCGGGGTGCGTTGCAAGTCCACGGCGGCCAGCAGGTAGTCGGGCGTCCAGCGCGAGGCGTTTTTGGCGATGGCCTGCCAGTAGGGCAGCTCTCCCCAGCGCGCGTCGTGCGCCAGCAGCCAGTCGCGCGTCTGGGCGGCGTCCAGGCCCGCTGGCACGGGCAAGGCCCGGTAGGTGCCCATGACCAGGGAGCGCGCGCCGCTGATTTCGCTGTTCAGGCGCCGTGCCAGCGCGCCCACCTGGGCCGTCTCTTGCAGGGCCGAGAGGTCTTGCACCAGGCCCTGGTAGGCGGCATCGGGCGGGGCGCCCTGGCGGTCCCAGCCCGACAGGGCCTGGCCGGTGTGCGCCAGGGTGTCAGCGACTTCGGGGTTTTCTACCGCGCGCACCAGCAGGCTGCCCAGGGGCAGCAAAAACACCACCAGCAAAAATGCCAGCAGGGGAAGGGTCAGTGCCAGGGCGCGCAGGCGCTTGCGTCGCTCGGCACGGCGCAGTTGCTGCGCCAGTTCAGGGCCTGCGTGCGCGCTGGGCGCGGCGGCCATTGCGGCTGTGCTCATGCGGGTGCTTTCATCAGAGGGTGCGCGGAAATATCCCGAAAACGGTGCCAGTGCAGCGGCGCCAGCGCTTATTGCGCGGCCCAGGCGGTGAAGCGTTTCTCCAGCGCTTCGCCCTGATCGGCCCAGAAGGCCACGTCAAAGCGCAGTGCATCCTTGCTGTTGGCGGGCGACGTGGGCAGCAGGGCCTGCGTCTTGGCATCGATCTTGGCCATGGCCTTGGTGTTGGTGGGGCCGTAGGAGATGGTGCGTGCGTACTCGGCCTGGGCGTCGGGGCTGCTGGCCAGGGCGATGAACTTCATGGCCGCCTCTTTGTTGGCCACGCCCTTGGGCATGACCCAGTAGTCCAGATCGTAGATGCCGCCTGCCCAGGCGATTTGCAGGTTCTGGCCCTCGCGCTGGGCGGCGTCGATGCGGCCGCTGAAGGCGCTGGTCATGGCCACATCGCCCGCCACCAGGAACTGCGGTGGCAGGGCGCCCGCTTCCCACCACTGGATGTGGGGCTTGAGTTCGGTCAGTTTCTTGAAGGCGCGGTCGGCGCCCTCTTTGGTGGCCAGCACCTTGTACACGTCGGTGGTTTTGACGCCATCGGCGATCAGCGCAAATTCAAGGTTGTAGCGCGCGCCTTTGCGCAGGCCGCGCTTGCCGGGGTATTTCTTCACGTCCCAGAAGTCGGCCCAGCCGGTGGGCGCATTTTTGAGCTTGTCGCCGTTGTAGGCCAGCACGGTGGACCACACAAAAGTGCCCACGCCGCATTCATGCACGGCGGCGGGAACGAAGTCGGCTTTGTTGCCCAGCTTGGCCCAGTCCATGCGCTCGAACAGGCCCTCGTCGCAGCCCCGGCTGATGTCCGGGCCTTCGACTTCGATCACGTCCCAGGTCACTTTCTTGGCTTCCACCATGGCCTTGATGCGGGCCTGCTCGCCGTTGTATTCCACCTGGGTGATCTTGCCGCCGGTGGCCTTTTCGTAGGCCTCGAAATAGGCTTTCTTTTGCGCAGCGCCGTTGGCGCCGCCAAAGTTCACCACGGTGAGGTTGTGCTGGGCCAGCGCGGGCAAGGCCAGTGCGCTGGCGGCGGCCAGCAGCAGGGGCTGGAGCAGGTGGCGGATGGGGGGCTTGGTGTTCTTTTGCATGGTGCTTGTCTCCTTCATGGTTTTTTTGGGGGGGAAGATTCAGAGGTACACGCGCATGTGCTGGGGCGGCGCATGCAGGTGGACGGTGTGCCCGGGCGTGGGTACGGCGGGGTGGTTCAGTGCCAGTTTGACCATGACCTCGGCCTCGGCGCCCATCTGGCAGCGCAGGCGCAGGTGGTCGCCAAAATAAATCACGTCCATCACCTGGCCGGGCAGGGTGTTGGCGCTGCCTGCTTCGGCCAGCTCGATGCGCTCGGGGCGCACGCTGCACTGCACGCGGTCGCCCACGTTGGCGCGGTTGACGTTCACGCCCCGCAGCAGGGCGCCGTTGGGCATGCGCACTTCGCAGTGCTCGCCGGTGGTGGTGTGGACGGTGGCGTCCAGCACGGCGTTGTCGCCGACAAAGCTGGCCACGAAGCGGTTGACGGGGGTTTCGTAGAGGCAGTCCACGCGGTCGATCTGCTGGATGCGCCCGTCGCTGAACACGGCCACGCGATCGCTCATGGTCAGCGCCTCGGCCTGGTCGTGGGTGACGTACACAAAAGTCACGCCCAGGCGCCGGTGCAGGGCCTTGAGTTCGATCTGCATGTGCTCGCGCAGTTGCTTGTCCAGGGCGCCCAGGGGCTCGTCCATCAGCACCAGCTGCGGGTCGAACACCAGGGCGCGCGCCAGCGCCACGCGCTGCTGCTGCCCGCCCGAGAGCTGCGCCGGAAAGCGCGCACCCATGGCGCCCATTTGCACCATGTCCAGCGCGCGCTTGACCTTGGCCTCGCGCTCGCTCTGGCCCAGTTTGCGCACCGTGAGGGGGTAGGCGATGTTGTCGGCCACCGTCATGTGCGGAAACAGCGCGTAGTTCTGGAACACCATGCCAAAGTTGCGCTTGTGCGGCGGTGTGCGGGTGATGGGCACGCCGCCGAGGCTGATCTCGCCCGCGGTGGGCGACTCAAACCCCGCCAGCATCATCAGCGTGGTGGTCTTGCCCGAGCCCGATGGCCCCAGCAGCGACAAAAACTCGCCGCGCTGGATGTCCAGGTTCAGGTCGCGCACCACCAGGCTGGTGCCGTCATAGGTTTTTTGTACCCCTCGGAACGTGACGAGGGCGTCGTTTGCGGTCATGACAGGGTGTCCGGTAATCGAAGCCATGCGATCAACTGTAGGGGCTTCAGGGGGTGGCAAACAGGTACACAAGGGGGCTGTGCGGCGCGCACTGTGCCGCACGCCGGGCCTCTACACAGAAACCCTTGGTGGTGCGCAGCGCCGGGGGGAAGTGGATTTTTGCTATTTTTATGATAGCTGCTAGCGCATATCCAACGGGCGTTAAAACCACTTTTGACTCTATTTTTGGGTGCGCCCATTCCCCCCGGCCACTGCGCGCGCTCAGCTGGCCAGGGCGGCGTCGAAGCACTCGGCGATGATGGCCAGGCCCTCGTCCAGCAGCGCGTCGCTGGCCGTCAGCGGCACCAGGATGCGGATCACGTTGCCGTAGGTGCCGCAGGTCAGCAAGATGAGCTTGCGCGCGGCCGCTTCGGTGGCGATGCGCTTGGTCAGGGCGGCGTCGGGCTCTTGCGGGTTGCCGTTTTTGAACAGCTCGCACGCCACCATGGCGCCCATGCCGCGCACGTCGCCAATGCTGTGGTGCTTGGCGGCGATGGCCCGCAGGCCGTTGGTCAGGCGCTGGCCCACGTCGCGGCTGCGCTGGAGCAGGTTTTCTTTTTCAAACACATCGATCACGGCCAGCGCGGCGGCGCAGGCCAGCGGGCTGCCCGCGTAGGTGCCGCCCAGGCCGCCTGCGGTGGGGGCGTCCATCACGTCGGCGCGGCCCGTCACGGCGGCCAGCGGAAAGCCCCCGGCCAGCGATTTGGCCATGGTGATCAGGTCGGGCGCCACACCGCTTTGCTCCACGGCAAACCAGGTGCCGGTGCGGCCCGCGCCGGTTTGCACTTCGTCGGCAATCAGCAAAATGCCGTGCTGGTCGCACAGGGCGCGCAGGCGTTGCAGCAGCTCAGGCGGGGCGATGTTGAAGCCGCCTTCGCCCTGTACCGGCTCGATGATGATGGCGGCCACGCGGCTGGGCTCGATCTCGTTCTTGAAGATGGCCTCGATGGAGTCCATGGCGTCATCCACACTCACGCCGCGCAGGGCGTTGGGGAACAGGGCGTGGAACACTTCGCTGGGGAAGGGGCCAAACCCGGCCTTGTAGGGCACGACCTTGCCCGTCAGGCCCATGGTCAGCAGCGTGCGGCCATGGTAGCCGCCGCCAAAGGCGATCACGCCCGAGCGGCCCGTGGCGCTGCGGGCAATCTTCACAGCGTTTTCCACGGCCTCGGCGCCGGTGGTCAGGAACAGCGTTTTCTTGGCAAAGTCGCCGGGCGCCATGGCGTTGAGGCGCTCGGCCAGTTCCACATACGACTCGTAGGCCAGCACCTGAAAGCAAGTGTGCGTGAAGCGGTCGAGCTGCGCCTTCACGGCCTCGACCACGGCGGGGTGGCGGTGGCCGGTGTTGAGCACGGCAATGCCGCCAGCAAAGTCGATGTAGCGCTGGCCTTCTACGTCCCAGATTTCGGCGTTCTCGCCCCGGTCGATGAAGATTTGGTGGCTGTGGCCCACGCCGCGCGGAATGGCGGCTTCGCGGCGGGCAAACAGGGCGGCGTTGTTCAGGTGGGGTTCGCGTTGCATGGGGCTCCTTCAGGGCATGGGCAAGTGGGTGAGACTGGCCCTGACTCTAGAAGGCATACGGGCGGGCTAACATATACAGATACCCCCCGGTCAGCTAAGCACTGTGTTGTGCAGGCGCCCTGTACATACAAACCCTTGGGCCGCGCGGGGTGCCATGTCTGCATCCTATGTTTTCACTCAATCCCCAATCAACGACGCCCCTGGTATTGCAGGTGGTGGACGGCTTTCGCCTGATGGTGGAGGACGGCTCTTTGCGCGCAGGCGCCAAGGTGCCTTCCATCCGGCAGTTTGCCCATGCCCACGGGGTCAGCGTGTACACCGTGGTGGACGCCTACGACCGGCTGGTGGCGCAGGGCTATTTTGTGTCGCGCCCGCACTCGGGCTTTTTTGTGCGCCGCCGCGCTGATGAGGCGCTGGCGCCTGCCGAGGCCTCGGGGCAGTACAGCTTTGACTCGATGTGGTACATGCGCCGCATCTTTGAGAACCGCGCGCTGCGCCTCAAGCCCGGCTGCGGCTGGCTGCCCGGCGACTGGCTGTTTGCCGACGGCGTGCGCCGCGCCCTGCGTGCGCTGGCCGCCGAAGACGCTGACCTGAGCGGCTACGGCGAGCCCAAGGGCTACCTGCCCCTGCGCCAGCTGGTGCGCGATCTGCTGGCCGAACACGAAGTGGTGGTGACGGCAGAGCAGGTGCTGCTCACGCACGGCTCCACCCAGGCCATGGACTTGGTGGCGCGCCGCCTGGTGCGCGCCGGTGACGCCGTGCTGGTGGACGAGCCCGGCTATGCCAATTTGCTCTCGTCGCTGCGGTTTCTGGGCGCTCGCCTGATTGGCGCGCCGCGCACGCCCACGGGCTACGACCTGGAGGTGCTGGAAGAGCGCATTGCGCAGCACCGGCCCAAGGTGTTCTTCACCCAGCCGCGCCTGCAAAGCCCCACGGCCTCTACGGCGCAGGCCAGCCACCTGCACCGGGTGCTGCAACTGGCCGAGAAGTACGACTTCACGGTGGTGGAAAACGATATCTACGCCGACATCGACCCCGAGCCGCGCGCCTCGCTGGCCAGCCTCGACCAGTTGCGCCGCGTGGTCTATATCAGCAGCTTTTCCAAAACCATCTCGCCCAACATCCGGGTGGGCTACCTGGCCGCCAGCGCTGATCTGGTCGAAGACGTGGCCCGCCTGAAGATGATTGCGGGCCTGACCTCGTCCGAGTTCACCGAGCGCCTGGCCTATGGCGCCTTGCTCGATGGGCGCTGGCGCAAGCACACCAAAAACCTGCGCGAGCGCCTGGCCCTGGCACAGCAGCAGGTGGCCGCACGCCTGCTGGGCCTGGGGTTTGTGCTGTTTTGCGAGCCCAAGGCGGGCATGTTTCTGTGGGCGCGCCACCCGGCCATCCAGAACGCCAGCGAGCTGGCCTACAAGGCCGCAGAGCAGGATGTTTTGCTGGGCCCCGGGCACCTGTTTGCCGTCAATCTGGAGCCCAGTCCGTGGCTGCGCTTCAACGTGGCGCATTGCCAGGACGACAGCGTTTTCACTTTTTTGCAGCAGCAAACCAGCGCGTGAAAGCCCCCTAAAATTGCCGATTCGCCCGCATCGCGCCGTTTTTGCCGCACGGGCACGCCATTGCACACCCCCCTTGTGAAGAAAAAACCATGACCCCCAGCTTTACCGTTGCCGACATCCGCAAGACCTTTCTGGACTTTTTTGCCGCCAAGGGCCACACCGTGGTGGCGTCCAGCCCGCTGGTGCCGGGCAACGACCCCACGCTGATGTTCACCAACTCGGGCATGGTGCAGTTCAAGGACGTGTTCCTGGGCACCGACAAGCGCCCCTACCAGCGCGCCGTGTCGGTGCAGGCTTGCCTGCGCGCAGGCGGCAAGCACAACGACCTGGAAAACGTGGGCTACACCGCGCGCCACCACACCTTCTTTGAAATGCTGGGCAACTGGAGCGTTGGCGACTACTTCAAGCGCGAGTCGCTGAAATGGGCCTGGGAGCTGCTGACCGAGGTGTACCAGCTGCCCGCCGACCGCCTGCTGGCCACCGTGTACCA
>NZ_JAQUAL010000132.1:0-9240 GCF_028687295.1 Simplicispira sp. | reverse complement strand
GCGCGAGGTGGTGTTGTGCATTGACCAAAGCGGCTCCATGGCCGCATCGGTGGTGTATTCGAGCATCTTCGGCGCGGTGATGGCCTCGCTGCCCGCCGTGGCGACCAAGATGGTGGTGTTCGACACCGCCATCGTCGATCTGACCGACCAGCTCGACGACCCGGTGGAGCTGCTGTTTGGCGTGCAACTGGGCGGCGGCACCGACATCAACGGCGCGGTGGGCTATTGCCAGTCCATCATCCGCGAGCCGCGCAACACCATTCTGGTGCTGATCTCCGACCTGTACGAAGGCGGCGTCGAGGCCAATTTGCTGCGCCGTGCGGCTGCGCTGGTGGAGTCGGGCGTGCAGTTCATCACCCTGCTGGCGCTGAGCGACGAAGGTGCGCCCTCGTACGACCGGGCGCTGGCGGCCAAGCTGGCGGCGCTGGGTGTGCCCTCGTTTGCCTGCACCCCCGATGCTTTTCCGGGCCTGATGGCTGCTGCCATCCGCAAGGAGGACATCAACGCCTGGGCCGCAGGCCAGGGGCTGGTGGCCACGGCCAAGGGGGGGGTGTTGATTCAAAAATGATAGCTGCTTGCGCTTATCCAGAAAGCGCTGGAAGCCGATTTAACTGAATTTTTCTGGGGCTGAAAGCGCCCGGCGCTGGGGCATCACCCTGCCGTGGTGGCGCTCGTGGGCACGGGCTGCGCGGCATTTTGCGCTTGCACGCGCGCACTGAAGCCCGAGCGCTCCATCAGCGAGCGCGGCTGCTCTTGCGGGTTCAGCACGCACAGCAGGCCGCCGCGCTGGCCCACGGCCTTGAGGATTTGCTCCAGCGCGTCCAGGCCCGTGGTGTCCAGCGCGAACAGGCCGCTGGCGTCCAGCTCCACCTGCACACCGGCAGGGCCTGCTTCAATCGCTTGCACGATGGGGTCGATCTTGGCGGCCGCGCCAAAAAACAGTGCGCCGTGCAGTTGCCAGGCCAGGCGCGGGCGGGCGCTGGCGTCCTCGGCGGGGGGCGCTACGGGAGGCGCTACCGGGTCGGCCCGGAACAGCGCGCTCATGCGGCGCACAAACAGCACGCAGGCCAGCACCAGCCCCACCTCGACGGCCACCGTCAGATCAAACACCACCGTCAGCAAAAAGGTGCCCACCATCAGCAGCCGGTAGTGGTTGCTGAAGTGTTTGAGGCGCACAAACTCGTGCCATTCGCCCATGTTCCAGGCCACAAACAGCAAGATGCCCGCCAGCACCGCCAGCGGAATGTGCAGCGCCAGCGGCGCCGCCACCAGCACGATCAGCGCCAGCGCCAGCGCATGCACCATGCCTGCAATGGGCGTGGTGGCACCGGCGCGCAGGTTGGTCACGGTGCGGGCGATGGTGCCGGTCACGGGCATGCCGCCAAAAAACGGCACGACAAAGTTGGCCACGCCCTGGGCCATCAGCTCCTGGTTGGGATCGTGCTTGCGGTAGTGCGGGTCGGTGGCCAGCTGGTCGGCCACGCGCGCGCACAGCAAGGATTCGATGGCGCCCAGCAGCGCGATGGTGAGGGTGGGCGTGACCAGCAGGCGCACCGTGTCCCACGAAAAATCGGGCAGGGCAAAGGCCGGTGGCTGCTGCGGGATGCCGCCAAACTGGCTGCCGATGGTGGCCACGGGCATGTCCAGCCACTGCGCCAGCGCTGTCAGTGTGACCAGCGCCACCACGGGGGCGGGCACGCGGGCAAACACACGCACGGTGTGCCCTTCGGCCACGCGCAGCACCGGCGAGCCCTTCAGAAACAGCCGGGGCCAGACAAACAGCACCGCCAGGCAGGCCACCCCCAGCCCCAGCGCATAGGGGTTGAGCGTGTGGATATGCTGCACCAGCGTATGCACCTGCGAAAAGAAGTTGCCCGGCATCTTGGCAATGTCCAGCCCCAGCCAGTCCTTGAGCTGCGACAGCGCAATCAGCACGGCAATGCCGTTGGTAAAGCCGATGACGATGCTCACCGGCACAAAGCGCACCAGATTGCCCAGTTTGAACAGCCCCAGCAAAAACAGCAGCACGCCCGCGCAGGCGGTGGAAATGAGCAGGTTGGCCAGCCCATAGCGCTCCACAATCCCATAGACGATGACGATGAACGCCCCGGCGGGCCCGCCAATCTGCACATTGGTGCCCCCCAGCAGCGACACCAGAAACCCCCCGATGATGGCCGTCCACAGCCCCGCTTCGGGCTTGAGTCCGCTGGCAATCGCAAACGCCATGGCCAATGGCAGTGCCACGATGCCCACGGTGGCGCCCGCGCCGATGTCGGTCAGTGCCCGGGCGCGGGTGTAGCCGCGCAGGGCGTCGAGGATGCGGGGACGAAAGGCAAAAGACCAGGCCATGGGGGGAGTCCTCCAACAAGATGGGGGGCTCTGCCCCCGGGGGGAGAGGGGGCGTCAGCCTACGCGCATGCCGGGCGTGGCGCCCGGCCAGGGGCTCAGCACGTGGATGCCGGGGTGGGCTTTTTCATCGCCGTGGCTGGCGGCCAGCACCATGCCTTCGCTCACACCAAACTTCATCTTGCGCGGTGCCAGGTTGGCCACCACCACGGTGAGCTTGCCGATCAGGTCAGCGGGCTGGTAGGCGCTGGCAATGCCGCTGAACACATTGCGGTGGCGGCCTTCGCCCACATCCAGCGTCAGGCGCAAGAGCTTGGTCGAGCCTTCTACCGCTTCGCAGTTGACGATCTGGGCGATGCGCAGGTCGATCTTGGCAAAGTCGTCAATGGTGATGGTGGGGGCAATGGCTTCGCCGCCGGGTGCTACTGTTTCGATAGCTGCTGGCGCTGGCTGTGCCTGGGCTGGAGGCTCAAACAATGCTTCGAGCTGCTCGGGCGTGACGCGCTGCATCAGGTGCTGGTACTGGCCAATGGCGTGGCCCTGGCCGAGCATGGTCTGGGCGTCGGCAAAGGTGAAGGGCGCCACCTTCAGGAAGGCTTCCACCTGCGCCGCCAGCGCGGGCAGCACGGGCTTGAGCAAGATGGTGAGCACGCGGAAGGCTTCGATGCAGGTGCTGCACACGTCTTGCAGGCGGCCTTCCATGCCCTCTTGCTTGGCCAGCTCCCAGGGCTTGTTCTGATCGACGTAGGCGTTCACGCGGTCGGCCAGCAGCATGGTTTCGCGCAGGGCCTTGCCGTATTCCCGTTCGGCCAGCAGTTCGATGATGGCGGGGGCGGCGCTGCGCAGGTGCTCCAGCAGCGCATCGCCGTCGGCGGAGACTTCGCCCAGCACGCCGCCAAAGCGCTTGGCGATAAAGCCCGCCGCGCGGCTGGCGATGTTGATGTATTTGCCGATCAGGTCGCTGTTGACGCGGGCCATGAAGTCGTCGGCGTTGAAGTCGATGTCCTCGTTGCGGCTGCTGAGCTTGGTGGCCAGGTAGTAGCGCAGCCACTCGGCGTTCATCGACAGGCCCAGGTACTTGAGTGGGTCCAGGCCCGTGCCCCGGCTTTTGCTCATTTTCTCGCCGTTGTTGACCGTCAAAAAGCCGTGGACGAACACCGAATCGGGCACCTTGCGGCCACTGAACTTGAGCGTGGCGGGCCAGAACAGCGTGTGGAAGGTGACGATGTCTTTGCCAATGAAGTGGTATTGCTCCAGCAGCGGGTCTGCCATGTAGGCGTCGTAGCTTTGGCCGCGCTTGTCCAGCAGGTTCTTCAGCGAGGCCAGGTAGCCGATGGGCGCGTCCAGCCAGACGTAGAAGTATTTGCCCGGCGCGTCGGGGATTTCGATGCCGAAGTAGGGCGCATCGCGCGAGATGTCCCAGTCGCCCAGGCCCTCGCTGGTGGTGCCGTCGGGGTTGGTGCGCACGGTGAACCATTCGCGCACCTTGTTGGCCACTTCGGGCTGCAGGCGGCCGTTTTGCGTCCAGTCTTCCAGAAAGGCCACGCAGCGCGGGTCAGACAGCTTGAAGAAAAAGTGCTCGGAGCTTTTGAGCACCGGCGTGGCGCCCGACAGCGCCGAGAAGGGGTGGATCAGGTCGGTGGGCGCATAGACGGCGCCACAGACTTCGCAGTTGTCGCCGTACTGGTCTTTGGCGTGGCACTTGGGGCATTCGCCTTTGATGAAGCGGTCGGGCAGGAACATGTTCTTCTCGGGGTCGAAGAACTGCTCGATGGTGCGCGTCTCGATCAGGCCATTGGCCTTCAGGGCGCGGTAAATGTCTTGCGCGAGCTGGTGGTTTTCCGGGGCGTCGGTGCTGTGCCAGTTGTCGAACTGGATGTGAAAGCCATCGAGGTACTGCTGGCGGCCAGCGGCGATGTCGGCCACAAACTGCTGGGGCGTTTTGCCGGCTTTTTCAGCGGCAATCATGATGGGCGCGCCGTGCGTGTCGTCGGCGCCGACGAAGTTGACCTCGTTGCCCAGCAGCCGCTGCGTGCGCACCCAGATGTCGGCCTGGATGTATTCCATGATGTGGCCGATGTGGAAGTTGCCATTGGCGTAGGGCAGGGCGGTGGTGACAAAAAGTTTGCGTGCAGACATGGTGTGGGGGAAGCGGGGGTTGGCGGCGCGGCGCGCGGTGCGGCGCGGAACTGGCGATTTTAGGACGATGGGGGCCGGGCGCTGCGGCCTTCAGGTGCGGCGCGGCGGGCAGGTTCTCAGCGCACGCTGCGCAGCAACTGCGCCAGCGCCGGGCCTTGCAGCAGCACCAGGCCGTGCGCGTTGGCAAATTCCACCGCAGCATCGGTGACGGTGCCCTGCGCCGCGATGTAGGCGCCCGAGGCCACGCCCTGCGCCTGCATGGCCGCGTGCAGCTGGCGCAGCGGCTCGATGCCGTGGGTGGCGGCTTTCCAGCGCCGGGCGCTGACCAGCGTGGTGCGCGCGCCCTGGGTCAGGCAAAAGTCGGCGTGCGGGTGGTTCAGGCGCTCTACGCTGGCGCCGCCCGCTTGCCAGGCGCGCTCCAGGGTGTCGGCAAACTCGCGCCAGGGCTGGGCCAGCGCCGTGGCCAGGGCCTGCTCCACTTGCGCGCTGCTGGGCGCGTTCCACTGGCGCCACGCGGCGATGCAGCCCACCACCGTGATCGGCACGGCCCCCAGGGCACCAAACACCACGTACTGCGCGGGCAGCAGCGTGCTTGCCACCAGCACGATCAGCCCGGCCACGGCAAAGCTGGCCCACCAGGGCGAGCGCAGCAAAATCGCAAACAGGGAGTTGGGGGCCATCTTGAATTTCACGGAGCGCCTTTGGTAGGGTGGTTTCGCGGGGGGAAAGGGAAAAACGGGGAGAACAAAGCGTGCGCATTGTCCTTCAGCCACGGGGGGAACCTTGCTTGGATAGACTAGCCGCCCCCCACAGGAGTTAATTCAATGGCAGTCACAGAACAAGGCCTTTTGGCGGCGCTTTCCAGCGTGCTCGACCCGCATACCGGCAAAGATTTCGTCAGCACCCGCGCACTGCGCAACCTGCACATCAGCGGTGGCGATGTGGCGTTTGATGTCGAGCTGGGCTACCCCGCCAAGAGCCTGGTGCCCGAGTTGCGCCGCAGCCTGGTGGCCGCAGCCAAGGGCGTGGCCGGTGTGGACAACGTCTCGGTCAACATCACCACCAAGGTGGTGGCCCATGCCGTGCAGCGCGGCGTGCAGTTGCTGCCGCAGGTGAAGAACATCATTGCCGTGGCCTCGGGCAAGGGCGGCGTGGGCAAGAGCACCACGGCTGCCAACCTGGCGCTGGCGCTGGCCGCCGAGGGCGCCAGCGTGGGCGTGCTGGACGCCGACATCTACGGCCCCAGCCAGCCCATGATGCTGGGCATCAACCGCCGCCCCGAAAGCGAAGACGGCCAGACCATGGAGCCGCTGGAGAACTACGGCGTGCAGGTCATGTCCATTGGCTTCCTGGTAGACCAGGACGAGGCCATGATCTGGCGCGGCCCCATGGCCACGCAGGCGCTGGAGCAGCTGCTGCGCCAGACCAACTGGAAAGACCTCGATTACCTCATCATCGACATGCCCCCCGGCACGGGCGACATCCAGCTCACCCTGAGCCAGCGCGTGCCCATGACCGGCGCCGTCATCGTCACCACGCCGCAGGACATCGCGCTGCTGGACGCCAAAAAGGGCATCAAGATGTTTGAAAAGGTGGGCGTGCCCATCCTGGGCATCGTCGAGAACATGGCCGCCCACGTGTGCAGCAACTGCGGCCATGTGGAACACATTTTTGGCGCCGATGGCGGCAAGAAGATGGCGGCTGACTACGGTATGGATTACCTGGGCGCACTGCCGCTGGACATGAGCATCCGCCTGCAAGCCGACTCGGGCCGCCCCACCGTGGTGGCTGACCCCGATGGTGATGTGGCGCAAATCTACAAAAAAGTGGCGCGCGACGTGGCCGTGAAGATTGCGCAGCAGGCCAAGGACTTTTCCAGCAAGTTCCCGACCATCGCGGTCAGCAAGAACACCTGAGATCGCTGCCACGCTGCGGGGGGCAGGCC
Organism: Simplicispira sp.; assembly: GCF_028687295.1. NCBI lineage: Bacteria > Pseudomonadati > Pseudomonadota > Betaproteobacteria > Burkholderiales > Comamonadaceae > Simplicispira > Simplicispira sp. The sequence continues at coordinate 2,810 of NZ_JAQUAL010000132.1, read as the reverse complement.
CAGTGCGGCGCCCAGTGGGCCGGGCTGGGGTTTGGCGGTGGGCGCTGGCCGTAGCCTGGCCGGGCCGTCAGCGCACGGGCGCTGGTGCCCGCACTGACTGCGCGCGCAGGGGCCTCGGTCTGGCCGTGCGGTAGGCGCACCGTAGGGATGGCCGCATTGACGCGCATCCGGGGCGCCGCCACACTGCCAGCGACTTTTTTTACGAGCTGCGCGGCCCCATGACCTCTCTGACCAACCCCACCGCCGAGTCTGGCGCCGACCCCGCTGCAGTGGCCGTGGCCACGCCAGATGATTTGCGCGCACTGATCCGCCGCAAAAGCCGCCTCAAGGGCCGCCAGCCTGAAGACACCGCCCTGGCCGAGGTGGCGGCCCTGCTGGGCGAGCGCCCGCCCGAGGGTTTTCGGCGCGACCTGCTGATCGAATACCTGCACCGCCTCAATGACCACTTCGGGGTGCTGCACCTGCGCCACCTGGTGGCGCTGGCCCGGCTGCTGAACCTGCCGCTGGCCGAGGTGCATGAGGTGGCCAGCTTCTACCACCACTTCGAGATCGTGCGCAGCGACAGTGCCCCCGCGCCGCGCCTGGTGCTGCGCGTGTGCGACAGCCTCAGTTGCAGCATGGCAGGCAGCGCTGAGCTGCTGGCACAGCTGCCCCAGCGGCTGCGCGCCGCAGGCCACGGCGATGTGCAGGTGCAGGCCGTGCCCTGCGTGGGCCGCTGCGCCCAGGCACCGGTGGCCGTGCTGCACCAGCACCCGTTGCCCCAGGCCACGGTGGCGGGCGTGCTGCACGCCGTGGATTTGATGCCAAATCGGTATCTAGCCCAGCACCCGTGCGCGCAAGCAGCTATGAATTTTGATGTGGCTGCCCACGCTCCGTGCAGCATCCCGCCCGCCGATGCCGCCGATGCCGCCGATGCCGCCGATGCCGCCGATGCCGCCGATGCCGCCGATGCCGCCGATGCCGCCGATGCCGCCGATGCCGCCGATGCCGCCGATGCCGCCGATGCCGTAGCCCCCGCCGTCACCGATCTGGCCACCTACCGCGCCCACGGCGGCTATGCGCTGGCCACCGCCCTGGCCCATGGCGAAATGGATGCCGAGCAAGCGCTCACGGCCCTGGAAGACGCGGGCCTGCGCGGATTGGGCGGCGCGGGCTTTCCCGCCGGGCGCAAATGGCGCATCGTGCGCGAGCAACCCGCCCCGCGCCTGCTGGCCGTCAACATCGACGAGGGCGAGCCCGGCACCTTCAAAGACCGCACCTACCTGGAGCGCGACCCGCACCGCTTTCTCGAAGGCGTGCTCATCGCCGCCCAGGTGGCGGGCACCGAGGCCGTCTATATCTACCTGCGCGATGAATACCACGGCTGCCGCGCCGTCTTGCAGCAGGCCCTGGCCCAGTTGCAGGCCCAGCCGCCGTGCCCGCTGCCGCAGATCGAACTGCGCCGGGGCGCGGGCGCCTACATCTGCGGCGAAGAATCGGCCATGCTGGAGAGCATCGAAGGCCGACGCGGCCAGCCGCGCCTGCGCCCGCCCTACATCGCGCAGGTGGGGCTGTGGGGGCACCCCACGCTGGCGCACAACTTCGAGACGCTGTACTGGGTGCGCGACACCATGGAGCGCGGCCCGCAGTGGTTTGCCAGCTTTGGCCGGCGCGGGCGCCGGGGGCTGCGCAGCTTCAGCGTCAGTGGGCGGGTGCGCCAGCCGGGCGTCAAGCTGGCCCCGGCGGGCATCACCGTGCAGGAGCTGATCGACGAATACTGCGGCGGCATGCAGGCGGGCCACCAGCTGTATGCGTATTTGCCGGGCGGCGCCTCGGGCGGCATCCTGCCCGCGCGCCTGGCCGATGTGCCGCTGGACTTTGACACCTTGCAGCCCTACGGCTGCTTCATCGGCTCGGCGGCGGTGATTGTGCTCAGCCAGCACGATCGCGCGCGCGATGCCGCCCTCAACGTGATGCGCTTTCTGGCACACGAGAGCTGCGGCCAGTGCACGCCCTGCCGCGTGGGCACGGCCAAAGCGGCGGCGCTGATGCAGGCGCCGCACTGGGATGCCGACACGCTGGCCGACCTGGCGCAGGTGATGCAGGACGCCTCCATCTGCGGCCTGGGGCAGGCGGCGCCCAACCCCATCCGCTGCGTGCAAACGTATTTTGCGCACGAGGTGCAGCCATGAATCCCATCACCTTTGAGCTGGATGGCCAGAGCGTGCAGGCCGCGCCGGACGAAACCATCTGGCAGGCCGCCCAGCGCCATGGCGTGCATATCCCCCACCTGTGCCACACCGATGGCCTGCGCCCCGACGGCAACTGCCGCGCCTGCGTGGTCGAGATTGCAGGCGAGCGTACCTTGGCGCCCAGCTGCTGCCGCCAGCCCACGCCCGGCATGCAGGTGCAGGCCCAGAGTCCGCGTGCCCGCCACAGCCAGAACCTGGTGTTGGAGCTGCTGCTGTCCGATATGCCAGACACGGGTGAGCCCGGGCAGGAACCATCAAAAATCATAGCTGCTGGCGCCCGTCCAGCGGGCGCTGGAGGCACATTTGACCCCAAATCGATAGCCACAGGCGCCTACGGTGAAATCAGCGCTTGGGCAGCGCGCCAGGGCGTCACGGTGCGTCCCGCGCTGGCGGCCCTGCGCCGCGCGCCAGTGGCGCCCGACCTGTCGCACCCGGCCATCGCCGTGCAGCTTGATGCCTGCATCCAGTGCAACCGCTGCGTGCGCGCCTGCCGCGAAGAGCAGGTCAACGGCGTGATCGGCGTGGCCGGGCGCGGCGCGCACAGCCGCATTGCCTTTGACCTGGCCGACCCGCTGGCCG
>NZ_JAQUAL010000131.1:0-9302 GCF_028687295.1 Simplicispira sp. | reverse complement strand
TCATGTGTGGTGTCTCCTGTGGATGGGTGGTGTGTACCGGGTCGGCCCATCGGGCTGTCCGATGCCTTCCTGTTACTCAAAACCCGTGCCAGCGCCACCCAGACTGCGCAGTGCCTTGATTTCATGGGACATTTTTCACGCTGATTCGGGTTTGTACGGACGAATGCAGTGCGGGCCTGCAACGCTCCAGGGTGCAACACCTGTCACGCAATGGAACACCTGCCATGCACTGCGTGTTTGCGCTATTGCCCGGCCCGTGCGCTGTGGCCATACTGGCCATCGAGCGGGGCACTACGACACCCGCACAGGAGACAGCGCGTGCGACCCACCCACCCCCTTGTGGCCTTGCGACAGGCCCGCCAGCACCTGCTGGAGTTTGGTCATTGCCCCAGCGGCATGGTGCAAGAGCGCCTGGCGCGCTCCTGGACGCGCAGCCTGGCCGCCGGGCTGGTGCCGGGCGGCCAGCCCCGGGCCACAGACCACTACAGCAGCACCGCCCTGCGCCAGGTGCTGGACCACAACCCCGAGCTGCTGGCGCACTCGCGCCCCGTCATGCAGTACCTGTTCGAGCAGGTGCGCCACAGCCAGAGCGTGGTGGTGCTGGCCGACCGGCGCGGCATGCTCATGCACACCCTGGGTGACCCGCACTTTGTGGACAAGGCCGAGCGCGTGGCCCTGACCAGCGGCGCCTCGTGGCACGAAGAGCACCGGGGCACCAACGCCATCGGCACCGCGCTGGCCGAGTGCAGCGCGGTGCAAATCCACGGCGGCGAGCATTTTCTGGAGCGCAACAGCTTTCTCACCTGCGCGGCCTCGCCCATCCTGTCGGCCACGGGCGCGCTGCTGGGCATCCTCGACATCTCGGGCGACTACCGCAACGGCCACGCCCACACGCTGGGCCTGGTCAGCACCGCTGCGCGCATGATCGAGAACCGCCTGCTGGCCGACACCTGCCAGCGCCACATCCGCCTGCATCTGCACACCGAGCCCGAGGGCATTGGCAGCGTGGCCGAGGGCATCGTGGCCGTTTCGGGCGATGGCTGGATCGTCGGTGCCAACCGTGTCGGACTGGCCCAGCTGGGCCTGCACGCGGGCGACCTGGGCGCCGTGCGGCTGGAGCAGCTGCTGGAAGTGCGCCTGGACGACCTGCTCTCGCACCACCGGCGCCGCCCCCAGCAGCCCCAGGCCCTGCGCCTGCCCGGCGGCGCCCTGCTGTGGGCACAGTTGCAGCTGGACGCCGGTGCCTGGCCCGGCCCGGTGGCACCCGCCACCGCCCGCCCCGCCCGGGCGCACCCGGCTGCGGCCCCCGGCGCCGCACCCGATGCCCTGGCCCAGCTCGACACCGGTGACGCGCGCTGGCGCGCCGCCGCTGACAAAGCCCGCCGCGTGGTCGGCAAACCGATTGCAGTGCTCATCCAGGGCGAATCGGGTGTGGGCAAAGAGCTGTTTGCCCGCGCCCTGCACGCCAGCGGGCCCCGGCGCGGCGCGCCCTTTGTGGCCATCAACTGCGGCGCCATCCCCGAGAACCTGATCGAAGCCGAGCTGTTTGGCTACGTGGCTGGCGCCTTCACCGGTGCGCGCAAAGAGGGCAGCCCCGGCTACCTGCGCCAGGCCCACGGCGGCACCCTGTTCCTCGATGAAATCGGTGACATGCCGCTGGCGCTGCAAATGCGCCTGCTGCGCGTGCTGCAAGAGCGCAGCGTCACGCCCGTGGGCGCGGCCAAAGCCGTGCCGGTGGACTTTGCTCTGGTTTGCGCCACGCACTGCCAGCTGTTGCAGGCCACCGAGCAGGGACGTTTTCGGCAAGACCTGTACTACCGCATCAACGGCCTGACGGTGCAGCTGCCACCTTTGCGCCAGCGCAGCGATTTCACCGCCCTGGTGCAGCGCCTGCTGGCCCAGCTGGCCACCGAACAAGACCTGCCCGCAGGCGTGTGGGTGGCCCCCGACCTGCTGGCGCGCCTGGCCGCCTACCCCTGGCCGGGCAACTTGCGCCAACTCGCCAGCGTGCTGCGCACCGCCTGCGCCCTGCTGGCCGACGGCCAGAACACGCTGGACTGGGAGCACCTGAGCGACGATGTGCTGCACGCACTGCAAACACCGGCAGCGCCCGGCGCCGCACCGGCCCGGGGCGCCCGCACCGTGCCCGGCGCCTGGCCCAACACGGAACCCCCGCCTGCGGTGGCGCTCCCCTCCAGCGGGCAAAGTCTGCAAGCCCTGTCCCACGCCGCCATCGCCCAGGCCTTGCAGGCCGCGTGCGGCAACGTCTCGCAGGCCGCCCGCCAGCTGGGCATCAGCCGCCAGACGCTGTACCGCAAGCTGGCACTGAACCCGGTGGGGTAGCGGCCTTTGGTGGGCGAGAGCCTGTTCTGTGGGGGCAGCTTGCTCCAAGCGCTTCAAATTTGATAGCTGCTTGCGCTTTGCTGGCGTGCCTTGGCGGCATTATTTATCATTTATTTCTGTGTTTCTGGCCTCTGGCCAGGGCTGGGGAGAAGGGCTGTAGCGCCCTAATTCATTTGGGCGATCGACAGCGCAGGCGTGGGTGGTGACACTCGCGTCCATGGCCCGCCTGGCAGGCCATTCCGGTCACGGCACCTCCCTTCCCCCCAGAAAATTCAGATTGAAGACCGCCCCGGTGCGGCGATAGTGATATGGCCTTCATTGAATTCGATACCTGCAACCACCCCCGGCACGAGCGCACCGACGCCGTGCGCGAAACCTGTGCCGCCCTGGCCAACATGGCCCCCGACATTGCCAATGACGGCGCGCTGAGCCTCTCCATGCGCATTCGCCTGCTGCCCGGCGTCGCTGTGGCTGCCGTCGAGTGTTCGCCTTTGAGCGTGCAGCGCAGCGGTCGGCAGCTGGCCGATGGCAACGACGATGTGCTGCTGTTCCTGAACCCCGGCAGCCCAGAGCCAAGGGGCAGGGTGGGGGACTGGGTGGTGCGTCAACGCGGGCTAGGAAACCGGGGTGAAATGGCCTGCACCAGCGGCTCGGGCTGCTTCGCCCTGAACGAACGGGCCGGGCGCACCGACTTCCACGCCCCCCAATCCCGGTGCCTGCTTATCGCCTTCCCGCGCCAACGCCTGCTGCCCGACATGGCTGATGTGGACCGTGCCATGCGCCAGCCGCTCGCCGACACCCTGCCCCTGCGGCTGCTGGCCCGCCAGGCGCTGGAGCTGACCCAGTCCACCAGCACCTGTGACGCCAGCGACGCCGAGCGCTTGCGCCTGAGCGAGCAGTTGCTCGACCTCAGTGCCCTGGTGCTGGGTGCCACGTCCCAGGCGCAGAACCGTGCCTACGCACGCGGGCTGCGGCAGGCGCGGCTCAAGGCGATCCAGGCCGATCTGCGCGTTCATGCGGGGCGCGGCGACCTGTCGCTGGAATGGGTAGCGGCGCGCCACGGCATTTCCGCCCGCTATGTGCGCGCGCTGTTTGAGCAGGAGGGCAGCTCCTTCAGCGACTACCTGCTGGAGCTGCGCCTGCAGCGCGTATTTGACCAACTCACCAGCCCCCGGCATGCGGGCAGCACGGTCAGCGCCATTGCGTATGACGCAGGTTTCAACAGCCTCTCTTGGTTTTACCGGGCCTTCAAGCAACGCTTTGCCGCAGCGCCCAGCGACGTGCGGCAGGGGCACGCGCACGGTATGCCGACATAAATCCGCCTGGCCATCTCTCAGATGGCAACGCTGCTTGGCGGCGAAGGCCGCGCGGGTGCAGCGCGCCGTTGCCGACATGGTGCATATCTGCGGTGGAGTGGCGCTCAGTGGAGGCGCTGGATGCGGTATCCCTCTAGCCTCGCGGGCATCTACGACCCGATGAGAACTGACCATGCACATGCGCACCATTCGCCCAGAGGGGCTGACACCCCTGGCCCTGTCGATCACCCTGGCTTTGTCCCTGGCTGCCTGCGGCGGCAGCGGCGATGAAGAGCCGGCCCTGGTATTTCAGCCTGGCGAAGTAGTGACTTTTGCCGCCACCCTGGAAGACGGCAGCACACAGGAAGATCGCTACCTGGTGCATGGCGTCACCGCCGAAGGCGACTTGCTGACGGATGTGGCGCCCGCGAGCGTGAAAACCGCCAAGATGTCGGGCGGCCCCCACAAGAGGCCCCCTTTGGCCCTGGTGGCACTGCCCCTGGAAAACGGTGAACAGGCAGACGCCCCCCGGCTGGCCGCGTTGCGCGATTTCTACAAACAGCTGTGGCAGGGCATTGCCGAGCGGCGCAACGATGGCTCAGACATCGCCGCCGAAATCGGTGCCTTTGAAAACGACGTGGGCGCACTGTACGACGATTACCAGCGCTCGGAATTTGCCCGCGTCAAGGATTACGTGGCGTTTTACGAGCAAGTGGGCGAGAACCCGTATTTCGATGCGCAGGAATCGGTGGAAGAGGAATTGGTGTTCTTTTTCTACCTGACTGGCTGGCGCCAGGGCGTATGGCTACAGGCGTTGCAGCGCCAGAACCTGGATTGGCCGCGCTTTCTACAGTTGATGGCAGAGCGCCACAACACGTTTGCCGATCTGCTGGGTAAATACCAGACCTGGAGCCAGGCCGGTGGCACAGGCATGGAGGCGTTCATTGCCCGGTATGCGGCTGGGTCGGATTTTTATCCCGAGGCGCCGGGCATTGCGCGGTCTGGCTTGAAGCAAGCGGGTATTTCAGAAGCCTCTGGCGCCGAGAAATTCTTTGCCACCAACAAATCGTGGGGCGTGAGGATCAATTCGCGCGAGCAATCCTCCGTAGCCATTGTGTCGAGCCAGGACACGAATATCTCGCATTACCACCGGGTAGGCGAGAAAAAGGATATCTGTCCCACCAAACTGACCATCAGCGGGCGCCTGGGCGTGGCACAGGCAGAGCTCGAATGGAAAATGAAATACACCGAGGAAAAGCACACCAGCCTGCCCGGCACCTTTATCTCGTCCTTTGGCATGGAGTATTTCAGTGCCCACGGGGGGGAGCGGATCGTGGAGGTGTATGACGAGCTTGGACGGCCCAGCAAGACCAGCATTGGCGGGGTCATGAGCCCGGCGCTGGTCAAGAGCCTGAGTGTCAACCTGGAGATCAAGGACCTCAAGAACATCGGTACCGAAACAGCACCGCGCCCCGGCTTCACGGCCCGGGTCAAGGTCACGCCGAGTGTGATTTTCAACTCCCCCTGGGTGCGCACCTGCGAGGTGCGCTGAACCGGCGTTGCCCCCGCCAGCGTGAATTTGCCGCAGTGTGGCGCTCAGTGGAGGCGCTGGCTGCGGCATCCGCATGGCCTTGGCGCACGGCCATGCGGACACCCTCATCTTCTCGGTTCACTTTTTTGAATAAAAAGTGCTTCTAGCCCTTATGCAGCAAGCGCAAGCAGCTACTGAATAAAGAGCAAAAACGGGTATTTCCATGAAGAAAACGATGGCTTGGCTGGCCCTGTGTGCGGCGCCGCTGCTGGTGCAGGCGCAGGACAACTGCACCAGCCCCAACAGCAATGACGACTACATCCTGGGCACCGCAGACGGCACCGCCAGCGCCATGCACTGGCCCACGGGGCTGGTGTGGAAGCGCTGCAGCGAGGGGCAAGTCTTCGACGCTGACCAATGTACGGGCACAGCGCAGCAAAAAAACTGGCACACATGGGCCGCGACGTATCTGCCGCAATCCTTCACTGGCCAAGACAGCTGGGGCATCAGCACGGGGCTTATTCAGAACCTGCTGCAAAGCGGGGCCTGGCGTATGGCCTACAAGAACGAACTACAGGGGATCACCACCAACTGCGGAAGTGGCCCCAAGGTCAACCGTGAAGTGTTTTCTGGTACACCGCCGTCTTCGTTCGTTTGGTCGGGTTCACCCTACGCCTACGATTCGAACGCCGCGTGGGGCGTGGGCTTCAACAATGGCGTCGCCTACGGCGGCGGCCGCGACAACGGCGGCCACGTTCGCTTAGTGCGTGGCGGGCAGTCTTTTGCTGCTTTGTCGTCGTTCTCCACGAGCGGGTACGTAGGTCAACAGACAGACTTTGCTCCCATCACGCTGGCGTCCAGCACCGGCACTGGTCAAGCCTGGGGCGGCGCGCGCATCAGTGGCGATGGCAATCCCCAGTTCCAGGTGAACGGGGGCGCTTGGGTGCAACAGGCCATCGTCAAAAGTGGTGACCAGATCGTCGTGCGCCTGACAGCCCAGATCAGCGGTGTCCACACCGCCACCCTCACCCTGCGCAGCGGCCACACCACGGGCACCAGCGCCAACGCCACCAATGGCAGCGACGAAGCCACGACCATGATGGCAGCAAGCGCCAGCTTTACCCTCACTGCCGTTGCAGCCCCGGTGGACGGTGCCTGCGGCAGCGCCCACGGCGTGGTGACCGTAGCAGTGCCCGATGCGGCCAACCTGTGCAGTGCAGGCACAGCCAGCGCCCTCACTGGTGATGCCAGTGGCTGGGCCTGGAAATGCGATGGCAGCAACGGTGGCACCCAAGCCGCCTGCCAGGCGCCCAAGGGTTACACCGTCACGCCTTCAGTCAGCGGCAACGGCAACATCAGTCCCAGCACACCCCAGGTGGTGGAGGTGAACACCAGTGCCAGCTTCACCATCACGCCCCAGGCGGGCTACAGCGCTGCGGTGGGCGGCACCTGCGGCGGCAATTTGTCCGGCAGCACTTACACCACCCACCCCACGACGGCCGATTGCACGGTCAAGGCCAGCTTTACCGCCATAGCGAGCCATGCGATCACCACCAGCGCCAGCCCTGCCCATGGGGGCGCCGTGGTCTGCGCGCCCAATCCAGTGCTGCAAGGTGGCAGCAGCACCTGCGTCGCCCGCTCCAACGCCTACCGTTTCACGGCTTGGACGGGGGCCTGTGCCGGGCACACCGGCCCGAGCTGCACGCTGAACAACGTGAGGGCAGCCCAAACCGTGGGGGCGCAGTGGGACACCAGCACGGTGCTGGGCCAAGTGCTCAACGACACCGGCGTGTCCCTCAGCGGTGCGAACAACAGCGTGAATGCCAGCACCTGTGACAGCACCCATCCCAGCGCGCAAGACTGCCACCATGGGCGCGACGCGGGAGCGTTGAGCGGGCAACTGAGCAAAGTGGGCGCCAGCGCCAGCGCCAGCACCAGCAACGGCTTTGACTACACCAAGGTGTGCAACAGCGGCGAACTGGCGGGACAGGGTGCCTGCCCCACCGACCCCGTCTTGGGTAATGGAACGAACGACTGGGCCTGTACGCGCGACAACGTCACGGGGCTGATCTGGGAGGTAAAAACCACCAGCGGCTTGCGCGATGCGGACTACCTCTACACCTGGTTCAACCCGCACAGCCCGGATGGCGACCCGGGGGCCGAGAACCCTTCGACCTTCGACTGCGAAACCGCAGGCCGTTGCGATACGGCCAAGTTTGTCGAAGACGTCAATGCTGCCGGTCTGTGCGGAGCCCACGATTGGCGCCTGCCCACGGTGCAGGAGTTGGGTGGGCTGGTGGACATGGGCCAGCCTGCTGGCGAACCGGCGATTGACCCGGCGTATTTCCCGCACACCCCCTTGATGCCGTTTTGGAGCAGCACGCCCTTTGCCAATGCTGCCCTTGGGGGTGGTGTGCCGAGCGCCTGGTTTGTGGACTTTGACCACGATTCCGCTTGCGGTGGTGATTGTTTCACCGATCGGGTGTTGCCCATGAGCGTGCGCCTGGTGCGCAGCGGACAGTGAATTGCGAGCCAGAGAACCATGACGTACTTTTTTTCACCCACGACCGTGATGTTGTGCGGGCTGCTCGCTTTGCCCCTGCTGGCCCAAGCCCAGATCTGCGTTCAAAACAACCTTCCGAGCAACCCCACAGCGGTGTACACCGTCCATGGCGACGGCACGGTGACCGACCGGCGCACGGGCCTGATGTGGGCGCAATGCCTGGCGGGGCAAAGTGGCACGCAGTGCGCGACGGGCGTGCCCATCCCCATGGACTGGGCGGCTGCATTGGCCTATGCCCAAAGCCAGACTTTGGCGGGCCACCACGACTGGCGCTTGCCCAGCGCCAAAGAGCTGCGCACCCTGGTGGAGCACTGCCGCACGCAGCCAGCAATCAACGAAGATGTTTTTCCAGCACAAACCTTTGACCCCATCGCAGAAAAGGGCGTATGGACCGCAACGCCCGACGTCCGTGACGCCAGCCAGGCGTGGTTTATCGACTTTGAGACGGGCGTCCAGGGCAAAGCGCTGCGCAGCACGGCAGATCGGCACACCGTACGTCTGGTGCGCGGTGGCTTGTCGTTGCTGCCGCAGTGGGGTGGCGTGGCTTTGTCGGGCAGCCCCACGGCGCACAGCGCCACCATCGTGGGCACCAGCAACCAGTCGGGCCGGGGGTATTTCCTGGTCGTGCGTCGGGGGAGCGCAGCGCCTGCGCCTGCGCAGGTGAAAGACCCTGCCGGGCAGGGCTACGCGCCCGCCCTAGAAATCAGTGGCTTCAAGGCGATCGCAGCGAATACGCCCGCCAGCTTCGGTGTCCTGGTTTCAGAGACCCAGACCGACTACGACTTTTATTTGGTGGCAGAGTCTTCCGCCGGGGTTCTCGGCAATGAGGTGGTGAAAGTGGAGTTCCGCACTGCCGCGCCCGCGTCCGTGGACGGCTCTTGCGGCGGTGCGCATGGCGGCACGGCGCTGTTGACCAGCGCCCCTGCATCTAACCTGTGCAGCGCGGGCACAGCCAGCAGCGTGACAGGGGCCACCAGCACCTGGACGTGGAGCTGCGCCAGCACCAACGGCGGTGCGAATGCTGCTTGCCAAGCGCCACGCGGCTATACCGTCACGCCCAGCGCAGGTGCGGGTGGGGCGATAACTCCCGCTGCGGCACAAACCGTGGCATACCAGGCAACCCCCAGCTTCCATGTCACCGCCCACAGCGGCTACACGTTGGCCAGTGTGGGTGGCAGTTGTGGTGGCAACTTGTCTGGTACGGTATTCACCACGGCACCAGTGAGCCAAGACTGCACAGTCCAGTCCGTGTTCAATGCGGCGCCACCGCCCCCGCCACCGCCACCGCCCCCGCCCCCGCCCCCGCCACCGCCACCGCCACCGCCCCCACCGCCCGATCCCATCAATGGCGCTTGCGGCAGCAGCCACGGCCAAACCCTGGCCGTAGCGCCCCAAACCAACCTGTGCGTGCGTGGCACGCCCAGCAGCGTCAGCGGCAGCGGCCCCTGGAGCTGGAGCTGCAGCGGTCAGTACGGCGGTCGCAGCGCCAGCTGCAGCGCCAGCATCAGCACCTACTTGGTCATGGCCACGGCGGGCGAAGGCGGGCGCATCAGCCCCCCGCAGCGCAGCG